>JAGOBZ010000031.1 GCA_017999015.1 Kiritimatiellia bacterium | reverse complement strand
CGATCCGGAAATAGACGCGGCCCGGCTCGGCGGGATCGCGGAAGGTCTCCAGTCCGACGGCCAACAGATCGTCGATGGGCACGTAGTCGATCGTCTCCTGCAACGCCGCGATCTGCGCCTGAGCCTCGCGCGCCCTGCGTTCCTCGGCGCTGACCGTCTGGTCGGCCGTTGTTTGCGGGGCTGCCGCTTCAAGCTGCTTCTGTACGCGCTCCTGCTGCGCCTGCTTGAGGCGTTCGCCGTCCACGCTGCCGGTGGCCGTGCCGGTTTTTTCGCCTGGCTGCATTCCGAAACGCGCCTCGGTCGTGCCGGCGCTGACTTTGGCGGCGGTCTCCGGCACTTGCGCGACAGGCGGTTTGAACGTGCCCTTGCTGATCTCCGTGTCGAACACTTCCGCCGCCTCCATAGGCTTGGGCGGTTCGGGATCTTTGCCGAAGCGGCGGCCGGCCAGATCGATCGACGGTACAATATCCGGCGCTTTAGGCACCCGTTCGATCATCGGGATCTCGCGCCGCGGCAAGGCCGCCACATCGTCCTGAACGGTCCGGTCAAAGATCTGGGCGATCTCCTGGCGCGGCATCCACGGCGTGGTGTCGACCTGCTCAGGGACGACCTCTTTCAACGCGGGCACGCCCGGCGTCAAAGCTTCGCGCGGAATCGGCGGCGGCACGGTGAGCACGGGGCTCGCGCTCTGGCTGAGCGCTTCCACCCGGTCGCCGGCCTCGATCGGCCCGCGGCTCGGGGTATCGCGTTCGCCCTGCACTTTCTCGGCGATGCGCATCGGGTCGGCATGCATCATCTCCACCCGCATCGGCGGCACGCGGTCGCCCTCAAACCAGTTGCGCGCCTTCTGGCGCAGGCCGGCCGCAGCGCCGCCCAGCGCCCAGTCCGCGAACAGGTACATGCAGACCACATGAATGACCGCAGAAAACAAAACGGCCACGCAGGCCAACATCATGTGATGTTCGCTCTGTCTCTGGTGCTGTCCAAAGCCGTGCGGTATCATGCTCTGCCCTTCTCCTCACGATGCTCTGTCTGCGCCTGTCCCTGGCGCGACAGCGGTGAATCCGGATAGCGCGTCTTCAGTTCCTCGCGCATTGCCTGCGCCTCTTGTCCACGGCCCAACTTGTCGAGCAAGACGGCGGCCTTGTGCAGCGCCTCCGGCACAAGCGCGGCGTCGTTAAACAGAATCCCGACGCTCATGTAGTAGCGCAGCGCGGCCTCGGTGTCACCTTTCATTTCAGCATTGCGCGCGAGCCCCATGTAGGCGTGCGCCCGCAACCCCAGCAACTCCGGCGCAGCCGCGCGAGCTGCGGCGTCGTTGAGATGCTTCGCGGCGTCATCGAAGCGCCCGGCCTGGGTCAGCAGCTCGCCCAGTCGCAAAGCCGCCTCGGCGCCGTAGGCGGTCGACGCACCCGCGGACAGCGCCTCCGTAAAGGCGTGGATCGCGGGATCGCGTTCCTCCTTGGCCCGGTGAATCCGGCCGAGCACGGTCCAGGCGGTCTGCACCCAGCCTTTGTCTGGCTTGAGCGCCAGCAGAGCATTCGCCGCCTTGGCAGCGGCGTCCAACCGTTTCTGCTCCAACTGGAACTCCGCGAGCCACGCCAGACGGTCGGGGCCGATCTTGTCGGTGATCGGTGCGTCCAGCAGCGTTTGGAAGAGCCCGGCGGCCTCCTCCTTGCGTCCGTCCTCCTGCAGCAGAAGGCCCAACTCCAGCATCGACTCGCGCTCGAACTCTTTGGCCGGCGTGGCGGCCAGACAGGCACGGAACAGCTTTTCCGCCTCCACCCGATCACCGGTCTGGCGGGCCACAGCAGCGCGCCAGTAGAGCACCTCGGCCTTGCGCGCATCCTCCGGGAAACGGCGCATACGCTCATCCAGTGTCGCGCCGGCCGCGCGCGGGTTCTTGGCGCGCAGTTCCTCCATCGCTTTCTGGTAAAGCGTCTCAGCCGCCTCCGCGCTTTCCGGATACTGCGTCAGCAACGCGGTCCAGTCGCGCAACGCGGCCTCGCTCTGCCCGAGGCGCGAACGGCAGACCCCCGCGGCATAGAGCGCCTTCGCGGCCAGCGGATCTTTGGGAAACCGCTCGGACACCTGCTGGAACCAGGCTGCCGCCGACTCCCATGCCTCCTGTTTCTGCAGCAGCCAGCCCAGACGGTAGAGCGCATCCTTGACGAACGGGCTTGCGGGGCATTTATCCACCAGCAGACGATAGTTCTGCACGGCGATCTCGGCCTTCTGCACAGCGACCGCCGACTCGGCGCTCATCCAGTAGACGTTGTCCGCATAGTCAGGCGGCGGTGCAGCAACCTGCGCGGCGGCCTCCAAGACCTCTTGGTACTTGCCGTCGTTGTAAAGCGTCGACAGCCGTTCGTAATGGGCCAGCGGCGCCATCTTGCCGGCCGGGAATTCCGTCAACTGCCGGGCATACATCGCCACCGCATCGGCGCGCTGTTCAAGCTGGCGCAGGCAGTTCGCCTTGACGTAGAGAATCTCTTCGCGGTCTGGGTGTTGCGCTTGGCCGATCACGCGGTCCAGCAGGTCGGAGGCCTCTTTGTAGCGTCCGGCATAATAATTGGCCCACGCTGCGGCCAAGGCGCTCTCGGTCACGCGCGGCGAGTCCGGAAACTTGGTGCGCAGCGCGAGGAAGAGGTTGGCGCTCTCTTCGTGGCGGCCGTCCAGCAGCGAGACCTGCGCCGCGAAATACGAAGACTCCTCCACCACCTTGGCGTCCTTGGCCTTGTGGGCCAGATCCAGATAGAGGCCCAAAGCGCGGCGGCGATCCTCCGCCGTGTTGCGCCGCGTCAGCAGCCAAGCCGTGCGCAACCCGGCGTACATCCCGTAATCGGTGTCCGCAAACTCCTTGACCAGCACCTCGTAGCGTGCCAGCGCCTCGTCCGGGCGTTTCAGCTTCTCCAGCGTCTCGCCGCCGTGGTAGAGCGCAGCCGCGCGCACCTCGGCCGGCACAGAGGGCTCCGACAGTCTAGCGAACGAGACGGCAGCCTCTTCGAGCGAGGCGCCGCCGGATTCCATCAGGATCAGGGCGCGTTGCAGCCGTGCGCGCGGCGCGTTGCGGCTGGCCGGAAAGGATTCGACCAGACGTTTGTAGGCGGCCTCGGCCTCGGGCAACTTTTTCAGACGGCGGCAGCACTCGCCCAAACGGAAGAGCACATCGTCAAGCGCCTGCACGTCCGGCGTCTCAGCCAGCGCTGCGTACTCGCGCGCCGCCAGATCGAAGAGACTGCGGCGGAAGAGCCCGTCCGCCAACTGCATGCGGTCGGTCACCTCCACAGGATCAGCGGCCGCCACGGCATTCAGGCCGGCCAGCAGCATCCCCGCGCACAGACGTATGAAACGCATCCTCATTTTTTCTCCGTCGCGTCGTTCTTCTCCTCGTTCGTCGCCATCGAGAAGTTCCAGATATCGGCCTTGCGGCAGGTGTCGACCACCTTGATCAGATCTTCGTAGCGTGTCTCCTTGTCGGCGCGCAGCACGACCGGCTGCCCCGGGAAATATCGTGCCAGACGGTCAAGACGTGTCCTGAGCGCGTCGAGCGTCAGGTCCTGCTGATTGACGGAGACACGCCCGTCCTTGGTGATGTTGATGATGATCTCGCCGGGCAGGCGGTCCGGCACCTTGCCGCTCTGAGCCGAGGGCAGGCTGATGTTGATCTCATACTCCCATTGCGAAAAGACCGAGGTCGTGATGAAGAAAAAGAGCAGCAGGAAGATGATGTCCATCATGGACGTCATCTGGAACGTCGGAAGCACGCCCCGTCGGGTCTTGCGGAAGTTCATGGCTGGCGCTCCTTACCTGGGTTATCGGTCGGTGTAGGCAGACCCCTTGGCTCCCGAGGTCACACCGATGATCGCGGTCATGATCTCGGCCGCGGCGGTCTCCAGGTTGGCAATCTGGCGGCTCGCGCGACGGCGGAACCAAGCGTAAAAAGCCATGCAGGGAATCGCGACAACCAGGCCGAAAATCGTCGTGATGATCGCTTGCGACACACCGGCCGCGAGCACCACCGGCTTAGCACTGGCGATGTCGCTCGCCACCGATCCGAAGGCGGTGAGCATGCCTAGCACGGTGCCGAGCAGCCCGAGCAGCGGCGCGATCGTCGCCACATCCAGCAGAAACTCGGTCTGGCCCTGGATCGCATCCGCCTGGCGCGCACCCTCCGACTCGGTCGCACCCCGCAGCAGCGCCACGTCGCACTGCGGCACGTTGCGCATGCAGTCGAGCGTGGCCAGCACGACCGACGCCAGCGCGCAGGGATGGCGGTCGCAGAGCCGGCGCACCTCGTTCAGGTCGTTGGCGCGGATGCGCGCGAGCAGGTCCACCATCAGCTCGTGCGGCGTCACCGCGCCGGAACGCAGGACGATCATGAAATAGAAGACCATCGCCAGGGCGAACACCGAGATCGCGGCGAGCACCCACATGATCCATCCGCCGTACTCCCAGGCCTGCTTAAAGGACATACCGTATCCGTTAACCGCAGGCGACGCCGCGGCCGCAGCCGCCTCCTGCGCCGCCGCGCACGCCACCGTGCCCAGAAACATCCCGATGCCCGCCACCACCTGTTGAATCCTCATGCTCGTCATCCTTTCTCCCGTCTTCTCTTCACAAACTCCGTCACTCTCACGCCACCGGGAAAGCCACACCCAGCAGCCTGGCGAAGGCCGCATGCGCGTGCCTGCGCCGTTCGCGCACCCACCGGCGCACCTCGCCGGCGCGCGTGCGGTAAAAATCGAAATCGAGTCCCGCCGTGCCGCCCTCGTGCGTCTTGGCGGCCACCGCCTGGTCGGGATCGGCCGCCTCCAGCTCATCGAGATGCGAGCGCACATGCTGGTAGGCATCGCGGAACGGCATGCCGCCGGCCACCAACTCCAGCGCGCGGTCGGTCGCGAACACGCCCGGCGTGAACCCCGCGCGCAGCCGCTCGGGCCGCACCTTGAGCGCGGCGACCAGCAGCGCCATGATGCGCAGCGACGCGCGCGTCACGCGCAGCCCCTCCATGTACAGCTCCTTGGTCTCCTGCAGGTCGCGGTTGTAGCCGCCCGGCAGAGCTTTCAGAATGGTGTTCGCCGCCGTGCCGTAGCCCAGCACCGTCGCGGCTTTGGCGCGGATCAGTTCCAGCACGTCCGGATTGTACTTCTGCGGCATGATGCTGCTGCCGGTGCACAGCTCGGGCGGCAGCACGAAGTAACCGAACTCCGGCATCGAAAACAGAATCAGGTCTTCGGCCAGGCGCGACAGGCTCAGCATGAGCTGACCGCAGGCGGCGAGCATCACCGCCTCGTTCTTGCCGCGCGCATTGCTCGCGTGGAAAACGTTGTGGTGCGGACGCGCGAAACCCAGCAGCCGCGCCGTCAGCGCGCGGTCCAGCGGCAGCGGCACCCCGTATCCGGCGGCCGAGCCGAGCGGACAACGGTCGTTCGTGATGTAGGCGGCTTCCACCAGCGGCAGGTCATCGAACAGCAGCTCGGCGTACCCCGTGGCCCACAGGCCCACTGTGCTCGGCATAGCCGGCTGCAGGTGGGTGCGCCCCACCATCGGCAGCCGTGCGTGGCGCCGTCCGAACGCCGCCAGCCGCTCAGCCAGCGCGGCGACCTCTTCGGTCAGCCCCAGTAACTGCTCTTTAGCGTGCAGGCGAATGTCCACCGCCACCTGATCGTTACGGCTGCGCCCGGTATGCACCCTGCGCCCCAGATCGCCCAGCCGTTCGGTCAGCCGCCGCTCCACCGCCAGGTGCACATCCTGATCGGCCTCGGTGATCGTAAACGTTCCGGCGCGCGCCTCGCGCATGATCTCCACCAGTGCCGCGATCACCCGCTTGCGTTCTTCAGTCCCCATGATCGGCGGCGCAACGCGCATCTTGGAAAGCATCGTCACATGCGCCGCCGTACCCAAACAATCCCACTCCGCCAGCTCCAGATCAAGCACGGGGTCCTTGCCGACCGTGAACGACAACACATCCGGATGAATCTGGCCGACGATCGTTTTCTGATTTCCGCCCGCTTTCAACATGTCAATTCCTCTGCACACTCGCGCCCGCATCCCGCTGAAATACCTCGCCGCCCGCCACGCGCCGCTCCAACGTCCGGCGCATCACTTCCGCCTCCAGTAGCAGGCGCGTCAGATCCCCCTGTTTCTCGCCGCGCGCCAACGCGCCGAGAAAGGCTCCGTAGGCCTCGGAAACAGCAAGAAGCATACCATCACGCCCAACCGCAGCGATCTGCATGCGAGCGCCTTGGGCAGCGGCCGCCGCGCGCACCTCAGGCTCTTCCGCCCTCACCACCGCCTGCTGGAACGTGCACCACGAATGGGTATCGCCCAAGCTTTTATCATAAAACGCGGGGTACAGCAACAGGTGCGCACGGAAACGCCGGACAATCCCTTCAGTCGTCAGCCCCGGCCGCGCCACGACGCGGCTCTCGGCCAGCAGCCGCCAGTCCACATGCGCGTCGAAGGCCGCCGGGTCGTCCTCTCCGGCCAGCAGCCGCGCAGCCTGGCCGACCGACCACGGCGTACCGGTCGCGGCGGCGCGCAGCAGCCTTTCGAGATGCGAGACTCCGTCGCGCCGTTCCAGCAGCCAGCTCGCAAGCACCGCAGCGACCGCAGGCTCACGCGTCGCCGCCAGGCTGTCCGCCTCGATCAATGCGGCGGCGGGCGGCAGGCAGGCCCGCGACCAAAGCAGCAGCGTGCGGTCGACGTCCGCCTGGCGCCGCTCGCGGTCGAGGTAGCGCAGCAGCCCGTCGAACAGCCATGCCGGCACATCCTGCATGGTGGCTTCGGTCCCGCCGGCCTCCGCCATCCAGCCCCGCAGCAGCGCCACGCAGACCGCGCGCCGGAACCGATCCAGATCCGCCGTTTCCGGATCAGGCAGTTCGATCCGTTCGCGCACCACGCCGTCGGCATCGCGCAGGCGCGCCGTCAACACACGCGTGTCGCCGTCGCTCTGGCCGCCGATCGCCACCTCCAGCGGCGCGAGTTGCGACCCCAGCTTGAGCCGCAGCACCCGCTGAAGCTCCGCACTGAACTGCGTCACAAAGGTCAGCACCGGCATACGGTAACCCGCTTTGTGCCCAGGCGCAAAAACCGCCACCGTGCCGTCGCTCGAATAGACCGGCGCGATCGGTGCAATCCCGCGGGGCAGACGCGGCCCCTCTGCCGTCTGCGCCAGGCCTGCCAGAGGTCCGACGGCCAGAATCAAAACCGGCAAATTCCGCTTGATTTCCCGAATCATAATCGCGCCTCATGTCATCAGCGCGTGCACAACGGTCAACGCCTGAAGGGTCGCTTTGACATCGTGGACACGCACCACGGCAGCGCCGTGCATCGCACACCAAACCGCGGCGCCGATGCTGCCCCCCAGCCGTTCGGAAGCCAAAGGCTCGCCGCACAGTTCGCCGATGAAGCGCTTGCGGGATACCCCGACCAGCACCGGCGCAAGCCGCGCGAATCGTTCCGTGGCCGACAACAGCGTCAGATTCTGCGCCGTGTCCTTGGCAAAACCGATGCCGGGATCGATGACCATCTGTTCCATCAATATCCCCTGTTCCGCGGCAAAAGCCAGCGCCTTGCGCAACTCCTCTTCAACCTCGCCCGCCACATCGCCGTAGACCGCAAGCCCCGCCATAGTCTGCGGGGTACCGCGCATGTGCATAGCGACCATCCCCGCGCCGGTTTCACGCACCACCGCCGCCATCTCGGCATCGCCGGCGAACGGCGTCACTTTATTGACGATGCACGCGCCGGCCGCGACAGCCGCGCGCGCGACAGCGGCATGGCGTGTATCGACCGACAACGGCACATCGCAGGCCGCCGTCACGCGGCGGATCACCGGCAGCACGCGCCGGCACTCTTCGTCCTCACCGACCGGCGAGGCGCCCGGGCGCGTCGACTCGCCGCCGATGTCAAGGAGGTCCGCACCTTCCTCTGCCAGTTCGAGCGCGTGGGCCACAGCATAGTCCTCATCGAACCACTTGCCGCCGTCGGCGAACGAGTCGGGCGTCACATTGACGACGCCCATCACCAGGGGCCGTGTCAACGGCAGACGCCGTCCCCGGCATCTCCATTCCCGAAATTGGACAGGTGCTGCATCCATAGCGCTTATTCTGGCAGTCGGTTCGCGACCTTATGCGTCCAGCAACGGCAGCGGCGGCGGCTCGATGTTCTCCTCTGAAGCCGATGCATCAGCAGCAGGCTCCGGCGGCGGTTCGGCGGCATCGGACGGCGCGTCCGCCGAAGCCGTGAGCGCGTGTTTTTTGGCGGTGCGTTCCGCATCGTTCAGAATCCGTCCCTCTTTAATCAAATCCTCTACGTCGCGGCCGTCCATGGTCTCGGCCTCAAGCAGGTGCTCCACCAACACCTCCAGCCTTGCGCGGTGCTCCGTCAGCATCTGCGAGGCACGCGTGTAGGCATCCGACACCAGCCGCTCGACTTCCTCGTCGATCTTGCGCGCCGTGGCCTCGCTGTAAGCCTGGTGGCGCGCCACCTCGCGGCCAAGGAAGAGCGTCTCCTGGTTGTCGCCGAACGACTGGAAACCGAAAACCTCACTCATACCGAAGGAACAGATCATTTTGCGCGCGATTTCGCTGGCCATTTTGATATCCATGCGCGCACCGGTCGACAGATCACCGGTGAACATCTGCTCCGCGATACGTCCGCCCATCAACACGACCAATTGGTCGAGCAGTTCCTTCTTGGTGCGGTTGAGCACGTCACGCTCCGGCAGCGACATGGTCGCTCCCAACGCCTGCCCGCGCGGAATAATCGTGACCTTGTGCAACGGCTCGGCATGTTCGCACAACACCTGCAGCAGCGCATGGCCGGACTCATGCCACGCCGTGATGCGGCGCTCGCGGTCTTCCATGGCGCGGCTGCGGCGCTCGCGGCCCCAAAGCACCTTGTCGCGAGCCTCTTCAAGATCAAGATGCTCCACCGCCTGCTTGCCGCCGCGCGCCGCCAGCAAAGCGGCCTCGTTGAGCAGGTTGGCGAGATCGGCACCGGAAAAGCCCGGCGTGCCGCGCGCGATACGCGAGAGGTCCGCGCCGGGCGACAGCTTGATCTTCTGCGCGTGCATCTTGAGGATATCCTCGCGGCCCGAGAGCGTCGGCAGGTCAATGATGATCTGGCGGTCAAAGCGCCCCGGGCGCAACAGCGCCGGATCCAGCACGTCGGCGCGGTTGGTCGCCGCGATGATGATCACACCCTCCGAGGTCTCAAAGCCGTCCATCTCCACCAGCAATGCGTTGAGCGTCTGCTCGCGCTCGTCGTGGCCGCCGCCGATGCCGGAGAACCGGCTGCGCCCGACCGCGTCAATCTCGTCAATGAAAATCAGGCAGGGCGCATGCTTCTTGCCTTGTTCGAACATGTCTCGCACGCGCGACGCCCCCACGCCCACGAACATCTCGACGAAATCAGATCCGCTGATGCTGAAGAACGGCACGCCCGCCTCCCCGGCGATCGCCTTTGCCAGCAACGTCTTGCCCGTGCCGGGCGGCCCCATCAGCAGCACGCCCTTGGGGATGCGTCCGCCCAGCTTCTGGAATTTCTGCGGATCCTTCAGAAACTCGACAATCTCCTGCACCTCCTCCTTTGCCTCCTGAATGCCGGCCACATTCGCGAAGGTGAGCTTTTTCTTGTCTTGATTGAGCATCTTGGCCCTGCTCTTGCCAAAGCTCATGGCCCCCATGTTGGCGGATTTGATCTGACGGATGAACACAAAATAGAGCAGCCCCAGAAAGAGCGCGATCATCAGCAGCTCGCGCAACAACGGGCCAAAAAAATTATTGTTGTTCACCACCGGGCATGGGATATTGTTCGCCAAAAGGAATTGTTCGAGATTCTCGGAAGGAAGCACATTGACGCGGAAACGCTCCTTGGCCGCGCCCTTTTTGGTGCCGCGCAGGTAGGTGATCCCGTTAGGCTCGCGCACCATCGCGACCTCTTCGACCAGCCCTTCCTTGGCCATCCGGCGGAACTCAAGTTGATCGAGCGGTTTGAACTCGCCTTCGGGTTTGTAATAAACCATGCCCAACATGAGGAGCAGCAGCATGCCCACCACCAGCCACGCACCGAACACCCGCTTGGGCGGCATGGCGCCGGCGGCATCGCTGCCCTGTTTTTCCGCCTGCGGAGGCAAAATCGGGGGCGGCTTGGGCATCTCGCGTTTATTTTGGGATTCATTAGACATAGCTCGGTATCATACGTTTTAACGCACCAATCCGGCAATGCGAAAATCCTTCCTGTTTGACAGTCCGTGCCTCGCATTGTTATTCTCCGGGCGTCTGTTGACCGTTTTATGCCTTTTGCGCTTTGAAAGGATCGTTGGACGTGAACCCCCATAGCCTGTTTGTCTGCTCTGCCGCTGTGTTCCTGTGCTTGGCGTGCTCTTCGTTGCGCGCACAACCCCCGGCCGCACTGACCTCTGCTGAATGTTTCAAAAATTCCGCAGGAGAAAAACTGCTTTATCGCCTCTATCGGCCGGCCGAAGTGGCCGCAAACCGTAAGCTTCCGCTTGTCCTGTTTCTGCATGGAGCCGGTGAGCGCGGCACCAACAACGTCAGTCAGCTTAAGCACGGCATCGAGGCTCTGATCCGCCACGGTCAGCAGACCGGTGACCCCGCCATCCTGCTGATCCCGCAATGCCCGACCGACAAGAAGTGGGTCGATGCCCCATGGAATGCGCCGTCTCACACCATGCCTTCCGAGCCGTCCCCCCCCCTGCGCCTGGCCTTGGAACTGGTCCGCGCCACTCGGGCGTCCCTGCCGGTCAATCCGTCGCGCGTTTACGTGACCGGCATCTCCATGGGCGGATACGGCACATGGGACGCGGTCCAGCGCGAACCGCGTCTGTTCGCGGCAGCCCTGCCGATCTGCGGCGGCGGTGACACCGCTCAGGCGCCGGCCATCAAACGTGTTCCGATCTGGACCTTCCACGGCGACAAAGACGGCGCCGTGCCGGTCAGCCGCTCACGCGACATGGTCAGCGCCCTCAAGGCGTGCGGCGGCAACATCCAGTACCGCGAATATCCCGGCGCCGGCCACGATGTCTGGACCCGCACCTACTCCGACAACGAGGTCCTCACCTGGTTCTTCGCCCAGCGTCTTGCCGGTGCGGATCGATAGTCCGCCCCACCCACTTGCCGCATGCCGTTTTTTCAAACCAAACCCCGTCCACGAAAGCCTATATGCCCACACCCGACGACGTCGCCTCTCTCCATTTCCGCGGCCAGACCCACGAGTTCCCGGTGATCACCGGCAGTGAGAACGAACTCGGGATCGACATCGCCGCACTGCGCAAAAAAACCGGTGCCGTCACGCTGGACTACGGGTATATCAACACCGGTTCCTGCGAAAGCGCCATCACCTATCTCGACGGCGAAAAAGGAGTTTTGCGCTACCGCGGATATCCGGTCGAAGATCTCGCCGCGAATTCGCGCTTCGTGGAGGTCGCCTACCTGCTGATCAACGGCCACATGCCCACTCCGCACGAACGCACGGAGTGGTCAGGTCTCTTGAATCAGCACTCGATGATCCACGAAGATATGCGCCACTTTTTCTACCGCTTCCCGGATCACGCTCACCCGATGGCGATCCTCTCGGCGATGGTCGTGTCGCTCTCCACCTTCTATCCCGAACTCTCGCAACACCGCCCCGAAGAGCCCGAAGAAGCGATCCACATCGCGGCCACGCGCCTGATGAGCAAGCTGCGCACGGTCGCCGCCTTCTCGTACAAGAAATCGATCGGCGAACCTTTTGTGTATCCGCGCCACGACCTCAAGTACTGCGCGAACTTTCTCAACATGATGTTCAGTTCGCCGGTCTGCCCGTATGAAATCCGGCCCGAAGTCGTCAAGGCGCTGAACGTGCTGCTGATCCTCCACGCCGACCACGAGCAGAACTGCTCGACTGCGGCGGTGCGGCTCGTCGGCAGTGCGCGCGTCAACCTCTACGCCTCGGTGGCGGCCGGCATCTGCGCCCTCTGGGGCCCGCTGCACGGCGGCGCGAACCAGATGGTGATCGACATGCTCGAAGAGATCCGCGACAGCGGCACGAGCGTGCGCGACTATGTCGAACAAGTCAAAGCCTCGAAGGGGCGCAAGCTGCTTTACGGCTTCGGACACCGCGTCTACAAGACCTACGATCCGCGCGCGAAAATCATCAAGAAGTGCTGCGACGACCTGCTCAGCGTGCTCAAGGTCAACGACCCGCTGCTCGACATCGCGCACGAACTCGAGGCTTACGGTCTGCACGACGAGTATTTCCTGTCGCGCAACCTCTACCCCAACGTGGATTTCTACAGCGGCATCATCTACCGCGCCATCGGCATCCCCAAAGAGATGTTCACGGTGATGTTCGCGCTCGGACGCCTGCCCGGCTGGATCGCGCACTGGAAAGAGGCCCGCGAAGATCCGCGCTTCAAGCTCCAGCGCCCGCGCCAGATCTACGTGGGCCCGAACATGCGGGTGCTGCGCGATGAAGACAAGACACGCGAACACTGAGCCTACAGCGACGCCACGTAATCCAAACACTTCTTGGCGGCCTCGAACGCCTGTTCGGGGTCGCTCTCATGCTCGATCACGTAACAGGCGGTGCCGCCGACCTGCTCGCAAAGTGTCAACGCGCGCTTGAAGTCGACAGTGCCCTGTCCGAACACCGCACCCTTCGGGCCGCCGTGCTCTTTGAGGTGCACGCTCAGCGACCGTCCGGGATAGCGGGCGATCATGGCGTACGGATCGCCGCCGCCGCCCAAACAATTGCCCAGATCGATCTGATGGATGAAGGCCTTCGGCGTGTGGTCGAAAAGCACCTCCCACGCGGTGCGGTCGCCGTCGATCTTGTGGAAGTCGCCGCCGTGCGCGTGGTAGCCCACATACAGGCCTTCCGCCTGCGCGGTCTCGCTTGCGCGCGTAAGGATTTCCGCAATCTTGAGGCACGTGTCCTTGACCGCCATCTGTTTCGGATCGATCCACGGCACGATGATGTAGGGGCATCCGATCGCCTTGTGGAAATCGATCGTCTTCCGGATCTGGTCCGGCTGAATCAGGTTGTATCCCGTGTGCGTGCCGAACGCCTTCAGGCCCGCGTCATCGAGCAGCTTCTTCAGCTCGGCCGGCTTGTCGCCGTACGGCCCGTATCCCGCGAACTCCACACCGGAGAAACCCAATTCGCCCGCCTTCTTGATGATTCCGGCAAAATCTTTCTCTCCCTGCTTGCGGAACGAGTAAAGCTGAATGCCCACCGGAATCTTCTTGGTGCCCGCAACCGTACCCGCACTGCCGCGCAACGCCGCAAGGCCCGCGCACGCGAGCCCCATGCTCTTCACAAACTCACGCCGTGTCTTCATATCGCCGTCTCCTTCTTTCTACACCATCTTCCCGTACGGATATCGTCCGGGCGCCCTGTTCAACCGATTTCCCAGCCGTCGCGCACATGGGGTTTCAGCAGCGCGTTGGCCGCCTTGCTGTTCGTGAAACGGCAGGCCTCCGCATCCCACGCCAGTTCGCCCGGAATCTGCTGCGAGATGCACCCCAGCAGCACGGCCTCGGTCAGCGGCACCGCGTGATCAAAGTGGGAGTAGGGCGTCGCGCCGCCGCGGATCGCCTCCGCGAATTCCCAGTGGTGGTTCTTGACGCGCGGCAGGGTGACCGGAATGTCCTTGGTCGCCTCATGCTGGCCATAGCCCCGGAATTTCGGCTCGCCCGCCATGCAGACCGCGCCGTTCATGAACTTGCCCTTCTCGCCGACGATCAGCGTGGAGCCCACGCCGATGCTCTTCCACGTGGCGATGGCCTCCGGACACACCTCGTCGGCGGGCCGGGTCTTGCCGTCGTACCAGTAGATCGTCACCGGCTTCTGCTGCTTGGCGGAGCGCACGGTGAGCTTCACCGTCGTCGCCGCCGGATAGGTCTCCGTGAAGCGCTCCGTCGTCTTCACGGTCTCGGCCGACACCACCTCGCCCAACTGCAGGGCGCGCCAGAAAAAGCTCATGCTGTGGCAGGCGATGTCACCCATCGCGCCCGTGCCGAAATCAAACCAGCCGCGCCACTTGAATGAATGATACACGTCCTTTTTGTAGGGCCGCTCCGGCGCCACGCCCAGCCAGCACTCCCACGACAACGTTTCTGGCACCGGATCGCTGCCCTCCGGCCGGTTGAGCGCCTGCGGCCAGATCGGACGGTCCGTCGAGACATGGATCTCGCGGATGTCGCCCAGCACGCCCGACTGCACGATCTCGATGTTGCGGCGCTGGTGGTCCGAACCGTTGCCATTGTTGCCCATCTGGGTCATCACGCCGCATGCCTGAGCGACTTTCGCGAAGCGGCGCGCCTCCCAGACCGTGCGCCCCAGCGGTTTTTCGACGTAGACGTGACAGCCCTGTTTCATGGCCGCGATGGCCGCCGCCGCATGCATGTGATCGGGCGTCGACACCACCACCGCGTCCAAATCCTTCTCCGC
>JAGOBZ010000030.1 GCA_017999015.1 Kiritimatiellia bacterium | reverse complement strand
TCCTAAACCGTTGTTGGCCGTGTGCAAATCGGGTATAGTACCCCCCATGATTCGAACGGGAATAGGGTATGACTCGCACCGACTGGTTGAAGGGCGGCGATTGGTCATAGGCGGGGTCGAGATTCCGCATGCGTGCGGGCTGCATGGACACTCCGATGCCGACGTGCTGATCCATGCGCTGTGCGATGCCCTTCTCGGGGCGGTCGCCGACGGCGATATCGGCCAGCACTTTTCCGACCGTGACCCGCAATGGAAGGACGCGGACAGCACGTTGCTGCTGCGCCAGGTGGCAGTGCGCCTGACGCAGGCGGGTTGGCGCATCCTCAACACGGATGCCACGGTCGTGGCCGAAGCGCCGCGCCTAACCCCCTATGTCCCCGCGATGCGGACACGTCTGGCCGAGGTGATGGGCGTGGAGCCGTCGCGCGTGTCCGTCAAAGCCAAGAGTAACGAGGGCATGGATGCCGTCGGACGCCGCGAGGGCATCGCCGCCATGGCGGTCGCCACGGTCTGCCGCGCCTCCGCCACCCACCTTTCAGGAGATCAATGACCATGCAGGTTTACAACAGTCTGTCGCGCGCCAAAGAGGAGTTGCGCACGATCGAGCCCGGACACGTGAAACTGTATACGTGCGGTCCGACCGTCTACAACTTCGCGCATATCGGCAATTTTCGCGCCTACACGTTCGAAGACGTGCTGCGGCGCGCCCTGATTTTCAACGGCTTACGGGTGACGCAGGTCATGAACCTGACCGACGTCGATGACAAGACGATCCGCGGCTCACTGGCTGCGGGCGTGCCGCTGAAAAGTTTTACCCAGCCCTACATTCAGGCGTTTTTCGACGATCTCAAGACGTTGAACATTCAGCCGGCCGAGCACTATCCGGCGGCGACCGACCACATTCCCGAGATGATCGCGCTGGTTGCAAAGCTTTTCGAGCGCGGGCTGGCTTACACCTCCGAGGACGGTTCGGTCTATTTCAGCGTAGGCAAACTGCCGGGCTACGGCAAGCTGGCGCACCTCGACCGTGAAAATCTGCGGGCCGGCGCGCGCGTGGCGCAGGATGAATACGAGAAAGAGAGCTATGGCGATTTCGCGCTGTGGAAGGGCTGGGACGCCAACGACGGCGAGGTGGTGTGGGAATCGCCTTGGGGCCGGGGGCGTCCGGGCTGGCATCTGGAGTGCTCTGCGATGTCCATGCGCTATCTGGGCGAGACGTTCGATCTGCACACCGGCGGCGTCGACAACCTGTTTCCGCATCACGAAAATGAGATTGCGCAGGCCGAGGGTGCGACCGGCAAGCCGTTTGTGACCTACTGGATGCATTGCGCCCATCTGCGTGTCAACGGCGAAAAAATGTCAAAATCGCTCGGCAACTTTTTCACGTTGCGCGACCTGGTGGAGAAGGGGTGGAGCGGACGCGAGATCCGCACCGTGCTGATCAACGGGCACTACCGGCAGGCGCTGAACTTCACCTTTGACGCGCTGGACGCGGCACGCGCCGCGCTGGCCCGCGTGGATGAATGCGTGGACGCGCTCGGCGAGCGCGCGGCCGGGGCCGCGCCGGCCGAAGGCGCGCCGGGGTGGGCGGCGGAGGCGCATGACGCATTCAAGGCGGCGGTCAACGACGATCTCAACATGCCTGAGGCCTTTGCCGCGCTGTTCGCACTGGTGCGCGGCAGCAACAGCGCCCTGCGCGAGGGTGCGCTGAACGCCTCCGAGGCGGCGGCGCTGCTGGCACTGTTCGACCGGATGGACAGCGTGCTCGGCGTGATCCGCTTCGGGCGGGCCGCTCGCGCGGAGGCGGTGCCCGCCGAGATCACCGCGCTCGCCGAAGCCCGTGCGGCGGCGCGCGCCGCCAAGGACTGGGCGGGCGCCGACCGCCTGCGCGATGAGCTGGCCGCCAAGGGGTGGGAGGTCCGCGATTCCAAAGAAGGCCAGAAACTGAAGAAGTTGTAACATGAGACGCGGCGTTTTCATTACCTTTGAAGGGCCTGAAGGCAGTGGCAAGAGCACGCACATCCGGCTGCTGGCCGAGCGTCTGCGCGCGCGCGGCATCGCCGTGACATTGACGCGCGAACCCGGAGGCACGCCACTGGGCGAGGCGATCCGGCGTCTGCTGCAACATGACGGCTCCGGTGAGTCTCCGGAGCCGCGGGCCGAGGTGCTGCTGTTTCTGGCCAGCCGGGCGCAGCATGTCGCGCGCGTGATCGAACCCGCATTGTCCCGCGGTGAGTGGGTGCTGTGCGACCGTTTCAGCGACTCCACGCTGGCCTATCAGGGCTACGGGCGCGGGTTCGATCTGGCGCAGCTTCGCGCGGTCGATGCCTTTGCGACCTGTGCGCTGACGCCCGATCTGACCGTGCTGTTGGATGTGACGCCAGAGACGAGCCGGCGGCGATTGCGCGCGCGGCAGGCGCAAACCGACGCTGCGCCGGATCGCATCGAACGCGAGACGGATGCCTTTCACGCGCGGTTGCGCGCCGGTTTTCTGGAACTGGCTGCGGCGGAGCCGCGGCGGGTCACGGTTCTGACAACAGAGCGTGAGCAGGAGCAGGTCGCGGCGGAGATTCTGGCGGCGGTTGAGCGCCGTGTGGGGGGGACGGGCCATGCGGATTGATGACACCTTCGCGATGGTGAAGCGGGCGCTGGATGCGGGACGGCCGGCCAACGGCTACCTGATCGTGGGGCCGGTGCGCGGGCTCGCCATGGAGTTGGCGGTCCGCATCCTGCAGACGCTGTTTTGTCGGGCGGCCGCAAAACCGTGCGGCGCCTGCGACGGTTGCCGTCACGTCGCCGAACGGAGCGAGGCGGATATCCACTGGATTTTCCCAGCGAAAAAATCACGCATCATCAGTGCGGAGCAGATCCGCGAAAAACTGCTTCACGAGATCACACAGACCGCGTTCGGAGGCGGCTGGAAAGCCGGTGTGCTGGTCGGCGTGGACCGCTTGAACGAGGCTTCCGCCAATGTGTTCCTGAAGACCCTTGAGGAGCCGCCGGAGCGGACGCTGTTTCTGCTGCTGACGGACGCGCCACAACAGTTGCTGCCGA
This sequence comes from Kiritimatiellia bacterium, assembly GCA_017999015.1. Taxonomy (GTDB): domain Bacteria; phylum Verrucomicrobiota; class Kiritimatiellia; order RFP12; family UBA1067; genus DUPH01. The sequence goes on along the minus strand of JAGOBZ010000030.1, from coordinate 11,446 downwards.
CCATCGTGTCGCGCTGCCAGCGTATCGACTTGGACACCGCGCGCGAACTGGGCGAACCGTGGCGCAGCCGGGTGATCGAGACGTTGTCGAGCCCGTTGCTGAAACATCCGGTCGAGAAGCAGGCCATGTCCGGCATGCTTTTTGCGATTCTGGCGGAGATCAAAGACAAGGCGCAGCAGTTGGTGAAGGAGGAAGATGCTGCGAGGGTGATGGCGGAGAATGAGGATGACGACGTGTTTGACGCGCGAGTCAGCGCCCGTTATCGGGAAATGCGGACCGATTTTTTGCTGACGGTGATGCGCTGGTTCCGAGATTTGCTCTTGGTTAAGTCAGGCGGTGCCGACGAACTGGTCTTCAATCCTTCTCAGATCGAGGTGCTTAAGGAGCGTGGCACACGGTTGACCTTGGCGCAGGCACTCTATAATGTAACGGCGGTCGAGGAACTGGCGCGGCAGATGGAGCGGAGTCTTTCCGAAGAGAACATACTGGCCTACGCGCTGGACCGTATGTATCACGGGGTTGCCTAATGGAGGGGCAATGGTAACAGTCGCGCGTGTACGGATGCCTGAAAACGGCGTTTTTCAATGCCGCGTGGCCGCTGCGTTGACGTTGATGCCTGGCGACCGCTGCCTGAGCGAATTGGATTACGGGCTGGATACCGGAACAGTTCTGGAGTTGTTCGGCATAACCGAGGGGGTGGGGGGGGCGGACAAAGCCCCAACCTATCGTGTGGTGCGGAAGTGTTCGGAAAGTGAACGGGCGCGCGAGGCCGAGCAGGCTGTGCGCGCGGAGAAGGCCAAGCAGGCCTTCATGCTGTCAGCGCGTCATGAAAAGGGCCATGTCAAAATCCTGCATGTGCGCTTTTCGTACGGCGGCGAGAGACTCTTTATCCGCTATTCCGCGCAGGTGCCCGTCGATTTGCGACGTTTTGTCGGGCAGGTCCAGCGTGATTTCAAAACGCATGTGGATCTGTGGCAGGTCGGGGTGCGCGACGAAGCGGCGCTCATCGGCTGCTTGGGGCCGTGCGGACGTTCGGTGTGCTGCTGCACATGGCAGCGCCAGTTTCAGCCGGTCAATGTGCGGATGGCCAAGACGCAGGAGATGTCGTTGAACCCCGGGTCGATCAACGGCACATGCGGGCGGCTGAAATGCTGTCTGCGCTTTGAGTACGAGCAGTACCGCGCGGCGGGGGAATCGCTGCCGGAACATGGCAGCCTGGTGCGCTGCGAGGATCACGAGGCGGCTGAGGGCTTGGTGGTGGGCCGCGATGTGATGCGCGGCAGGCTAACCGTGCGCACGGCGGACGGACGCTACCTCACGGTGGAGGCAGACCGCTTGACCGTAATGCGCCGAGCGGTATTTGACGGGCGAGGAAAGGAGGGCGGACATGAAGATCCTGCTGGTGAATGGGCCTAATTTGAAATGGCTCGGTACACGCGAGCCGTCTATCTACGGTCACGAGACGTTGGATCAGATCGTGGCGCGCGTGAAGGCGGCTGCGGCGGCAAAAGGCGTAACGCTCGACGCGGTGCAGAGCGATATCGAGGGTGATCTCGTGACGGCGATCGGTGCGGCGCGCGGGGTTTACGACGGAATTCTGATCAATCCAGCGGCTTACACGCACACCAGCGTGGCGTTGCGCGATGCGATCGCGGCCAGCGGTTTGCCTGCGGTTGAAGTCCATCTTTCGAACACCCATAAGCGCGAAGGATTCCGCCACGACAGTCTGACAGCCCCGGTCTGCGCGGGCCAGGTGATGGGTTTCGGCGGAGCCGGCTATCTGCTCGCTCTGGACGGATTGCTTCATGTTTTGAACACACACTAGGAGAGAACGGCATCATGGGCAAACAAACGGCTTCGGTGAAACTGTGGATCGTGGGCTCTATCGGCATTGACGACATCAAAACGCGCGACGCCGACCGCAAGAACCTGCTGGGCGGCTCGGTGCCGTACAGCTCGGTGGCGGCTTCTTTTTTTGCACGGACCGGTGCGGTGGGAGTGGTGGGGTCTGATTTCCCGGCCGCATTTGAAAGGCGTTGGCAGGGGTTCGGCATTGACCTCAGCGGTGTACAGCATCAGGTGGGCGACACGTTCCGCTGGGCGTGTGCGTATGACGACAACATGATTGAGCGGACGACGCTGAAAACCGAGCTGGGCGTCTTTGCGTCGTTCATGCCTGAGCTGCCGACGGCCTACCGCGCGGCGCCGTTCGTGCTGCTGGGCAATATTCAGCCCGACTTACAATTGCATGTGCTGAAACAGGCTGAAGGGGCGAAGTTTGTCGCCCTAGACACCATGAACTTGTGGATCGAGATCGCGCGTCCGGCCTTGCTGAAGGTGATTCGGCGGGTGGATCTACTCACGATCAACGACGGCGAAGCGCGCCAACTGACCGGCAAGTGGAATCTGAGGGCGTGCGCCGAGGCGATTCTCAAGTTGGGGCCGAGATACGTGGTCATCAAAAAAGGCGAGCACGGTGCCCTGTGTTTTTCCAAGACAGGTGTGTTCATTGTTCCGGCTTATCCTGTACGCAAGCTGGCAGACCCGACCGGTGCGGGAGATTCCTACGCGGGCACCTTTATGGGTTATCTGGCGCGCGCGGGCCGTGTCACGGACGGGGTTCTGCGCGAGGCGCTCGTGCACGCCAGCGCGCTGGCGTCGTTCGGCGTGGAGGGCTTCAGCCTGGAACGCTTCCAGAAACTGTCGCCTGCTGAGATTCGGTCGCGCGTCAGCGAGTTGAAGCGCATGATGAAGGTGTGACGTCGTGAATTTCGCGCTCCTGATCAAACCGGCCTCAGCCGACTGCAACCTGCGGTGCAACTACTGCTTTTATCTGGATCGCGCCGCACTCTATCCGGAAACACGGCGGCACCGCATGAGCGAGACCGTGCTGGATCGGTTGGTGCGCGGCTATCTGGCTTCGCCGCAACAGTCCCATACGTTCATTTGGCAAGGAGGCGAGCCGCTGTTGATGGGAGAGGCGTTTTACGAGCGGGTGACCGATCTGCAGATGGCGTATGGACGGCGCGGCGCGTCGGTCTCGAATGTCCTGCAGACCAACGCAACATTGATGACCGAGCGGCTGGCGCGTCATTTACGCGGCGCAAAGTTTTTGACCGGGGTGAGCTTGGACGGCCCGGCGCACCTGCATGACGCGGCGCGCAAAGACACGGGGGGACAGGGGACGCACGCGCAGGTCATGGAGGGAATCGCCTGTTTGTCGCGCAACCAGGTCCCTTTCAACATCCTGACGCTGGTGAGCCGTCACACGGTCTCGCATCCGTTGGACATTTACGAGTACTTGGTCAAAGGGGTCAACGCGACGTTCCTGCAGTTCATCGAGTGCGTCGAGCCGGACGGAGAGGGGAGGGCAGCCCCCTATTCGATCGGTCCGGAGGAGTGGGGGAGTTTCCTGTGCGCCGTGTTTGACCGGTGGTATGCCTCAGATACGCGACGGGTATCCGTTCGTCTTTTTGACACGATTCTGGCCAAAATCGTGACCGGGCAGAGCATTTGCTGTACGGCGGGCACAGATTGCTGCCAGTACTTCATGGTAGAGTATAATGGGGATGTGTATCCGTGTGATTTCCATGCGTTTCCGGAACTCCGGATCGGCAATGTGATGACACACACGTGGGAGGAGATGGCCGGGTCAGAACGTTACCGGGCGTTCGGTGCGCGCAAGCGTCACTGGCATCCCGCCTGCGAGGCCTGTCCATACCTGCGGTTCTGCGCGGGAGACTGTCCGAAAAACCGCGTTGGCCACACGGTCGGATCGGCTGCGGCGCTCAGCCATTTGTGCGCGGGATGGAAAACGTTTTACGCTTACACCTTACCCCGTTTCGAGCGGCTAGCGCGTACGGTCCGCGAGACACGTCAACCCCGCCATGCGCTCGAAACTCCCGTCCACATTGGACATGGACAAAGACCCCTTTTTCCGGCAATATGACAGCGTGTTTTCTCGGTGTGTATTAGCATGAGTGAGGATGGCGTATGGACGATCACAGCGATTCAAATATTTTGACAGATCCAATTGATTCCGCGGCATGTCCGAAATGCGGGGCGATGCTGGATGTAAAAGGTTTGCCGCCATTCAGCGTTGTGCAGTGTCCAACTTGCCAGTTTGAGTTTCAGGTCCCGGCCCGCTTCGGCTCTTTCATGCTTCTGCAACTGTTGGGGGCGGGCGGCATGGGCGGTGTCTACCGGGCGCGTGACGAGGGCTTGAATCGCGAGGTGGCGATTAAAGTCATGCTCAAGAGCCTCGGTGACGACCCCCAGTTCGTCGAGACGTTCCAGCGTGAAGCGCAGGCGGCCGCGCGTTTGAACCATCGCCACATCGCTCAAATTTATTCATTCGGCCAGGAAAAAGGCCAACCCTACATCGCGATGGAGTTGGTTTCCGGCGGCAGTTTGGACAAGATGATGAGCGAGCAGGGGCCGCTCGATCCGGCTGTGGTGATCCATGTCGGTGCGCAAATCGCCGAAGGGTTGAGTGTGGCTGCCGATGCTGGCATGGTGCATGGCGACGTGAAACCGGAGAACATCCTGTTCGACAACGACAAGAACGCCAAGTTGGTGGATTTCGGACTTTCGGCGATGCAAAGTGGCCCCGGGAACGATGTATGGGGTACGCCGTATTACATTGCCCCCGAAAAAGTGCGCCGCCAAAAAAGCGATTACCGTTCCGACATTTATAGCCTCGGCGGAACGCTATACCATGCGATTGCCGGGGTTCCGCCCTTTGAGGGCGAAGATGCCACGGCCGTAGTCAAAGCCCGTTTTGACGGGCCGCCCAAGCCGATGGGAGAGATCCGTCCGGGGGTGCCGAAAGAGGTTGAGGATCTGATCGCGCGTATGCTGTCGGTGGAGCCCCAGACACGTTTTCCCACTTACGGTTCGCTGCTGGGCGACATGAAGCGCTATTTGTCCAAAGCCGGTCCCGTGAAACTGGAAAAAAACAGTAAGAAGATCATGATCAAGGGTAAGCGCGGCGTGACCGGCAAAATGGCCACGACCGGCGTGCTTTCAACGACGGGGGACGTGGCTGCGAATGTGGGTGAGTTGCCTGCGGGTATGACCCCCGTGGAGGCCGTTGAAGAGGTGCAGGAATCGGAAGAAGAGGCAGGTAAGCGGGGTTGCCGGATGATGGGATTGATCATCGGCGGCGTTGTTTTATTGCTGGCGGTGTTAGGCCTCATCGTGTTCGGCGTCATGAGGCATTCTGAGAGCAAAAAAATGGCGTCCGAGCGTGCGCAGATCGTGGCGAGCCAAGAGAAGGCGAGGGTTTCCATCGCCAAGGCAGTGGCCAATGCAAAAGTACTGGTCGAGAAGGTACGCGGATTCGTCCCGGAAGCCATGAGCTATCCGAAAGCAGCGGCTGATGAGGTGGCTAAGGCTTTGGGCGAGGAGGTTCGCGCGTCCATGGTGCCGCCGGAACCGGATGAAAACGGCGCAGATGCGGGGAGCGGTGATAAACAGGAGTCTGGCAAGGAGGGACCGCAAAGCGGTAATACCAAGCTGGATCCGGCTCTGCTGACCACGCTCATCAAGCAGTTGCCGCCAGAGCTGGCCAAAACGCTTGCCGGGCTCGAAAAATTGCCGCCGGACCAAGCGGTGGCGAAATTGGAGGGGATCGCCAAAACATTGCCGGCAGATCAGGCGGCATCGTTGACAAACAGTCTGGCGATGTTCCAAACGGCGGCAGAAGGCATGGGCGGCGCGGTGCAGGACATGGCGAAAGGCATGGCTAAGGCTATGACGAATGCGCCGGGGCAGGTGGACCAAACGAAACAAGCTGCAGAGCAAGAGGCGGGAGGGGATGTTCACCCCGTGATCGCCATTGTGCGCGGCATGTATGCCGATGCCTATGCAGTGAAAAGCGCGGCCGCGCTGGCCGACAAAAGACTTTTCGAGATTGAACAGAAGGCGCACGATGCCGAGCGGCTCACGCAGGTCACCAAACAGGATGCGGAGGCGCTCGTCGCCCTCAATAACGCGCTGGTCGAGCGTGTCAATGGCCTTGGTTTTGAGCCGTCGATCGCCGAAGCGCCTCGCAAGGTGTCGCAGCTCAAGCGCACCCTGGAAAGCGTCAAGGCCGACGTCGCCTCCTTGGTCGAGATCAAACGTCAGGAATCCATCGAGGCCGAAAAACGTAAAAAAGCAGAGGCTGATGTCGAGAAAAAACGTCAGGAGAAAGAGGCCTACGATCAGAAGGTGGCGGCGGAGCGGGCGCGGGTCGGCGAGGCGGAGGCCGCGAATGTCGAGGGGCTTAAGCAATTGAAGTTCCGCGATGCCATCCGTACTGTGAAAGAACTCAAAGAGGAACTGGAAACGCCCGAAGCGCAAGAGACGGCCGCCGTGTCGCTTGACCGTATAAACCGCATTAAAGATTTCCATGATTATTTGGTCGGGGCCGTGCCCGGCTTCAAATCGGCGCGCGGGTGGTCAATTGACGGTGCGGACGTTAAAAATCTCTCGGTCGGCGGCCGGAAAATCCTTTGGACCGAGGTGTACGAAAAACGTCTGGACATTGTCGGCGAGTTGATCAATGAACTTGTTGCGAATGAGCAGGCCACCAAGAATTTGCGCTTGCGTGAACGGACGCGCGTCATGACCAACGCGGCGATCTGCCTGAATTTTTTCTACAATGAAATCCCTTCGGCCAAGGAGCGTGCCAAGGCGTTGGCGACCGAGGCGGCGCGCCTCTTCGACATCGATGCTGACAATATCAAGAACCTGCTCCCGGAGTTTTTTGAATAACATGCGCTATGTGAGTACGCGCGGCGGCGGCGAACCGCTGACGTTCAAACAAACCATTTTGACAGGCCTCGCTCGTGACGGCGGCCTGTATCTGCCGGCGACGATTCCTGATGTCCGCGACAGGCTGGCCGGCTGGCGTGCGCTGCGTTATCAGGATCTCGCGTTCGAGATCATCCGGCTCTTTGCTGACGACATCCCGGACGACGCATTGCGCGGCATCGTGGCAAGCAGTTATGCGACGTTCCGCCATCCTGACGTCACGCCCGTGGTCAAGGTTGGACCGGTGCACCTGCTGGAGTTGTTTCACGGGCCGACGCTCGCCTTTAAAGATGTTGCGCTGCAGTTTCTCGGCAACCTTTTTGAGTACGCCTTGGGGGAAACCGGCGCGGAGCTGAACATTGTTGCCGCGACAAGCGGCGATACCGGCAGTGCCGCGATTTACGGCATGCGCGGACGCGCCCGCATCCGCATTTTCGTCATGCACCCGCACGGGCGGGTGAGTCCTGTGCAGGAACGTCAGATGACTACCGTGCTGGACGACAACGTCTGCAATCTGGCCGTGGAGGGGACTTTCGACGACTGCCAGAACATCGTCAAAGACCTTTTCAACGACCTGCCTTTCCGCGATGCCTGCCGGTTGGGCGCGGTCAACTCTATCAACTGGGCTCGCGTGCTGGCGCAGATTGTCTACTATTTTTACGCCGCTTTCCGTGTACAGGACGCCACTGGCGCCGAGCGGGTGCGCTTCAGCGTGCCGACCGGGAACTTCGGCGACATTTTCGCGGGGTACATGGCGCGCTGCATGGGTTTGCCCATTGACCGGCTGGTGCTGGCCACCAATGAAAACGATATCCTCTCTCGCTATTTCAACACCGGCATTTACAGCACGGGGGCGGTCGCCCCGACGCTCAGTCCGTCGATGGATATCCAGGTTGCAAGTAATTTCGAGCGCTATCTTTATGATCTTGCCGGCAAAGATCCGGCCCGGCTGTCGCGCTGGATGGCGGCGTTCAAAGCGACGGGCACGCTGACGCCGGATGTGGCGGCGTCGTCATGTTTCTGCGCCGGCCGCGGCGACACCGAGATGACGTTAAAGACGATTAAAGCGTATTGGGAAGCGTGCGGTTATCTGCTCGATCCCCACACGGCGGTTGGGGTAGGGGTGGGGTTGCGGCATCTGCAGGAGGGGATTCCGATGATCTGTCTGGCCACCGCCCATCCCGCGAAATTCGGCCAGGCGATCATTCAGGCCACCGGTTTGGATCTGGCGCACCATCCGCTGCTCGACGCGCTCACCGAATTGCCGACGCGTGTTCAAGTGGTGCCGGCCTGCAAGGAGGCGGTCGCTGCGATCGTGCGCAAGGCAGTAGGAGGCTGAGCGCGTCATGCTGGCTGATCCCGCAACCTTCCGTTGCCAGCGGTGCGGCGCCTGCTGCCGGGTGCCGGGTTATGTCGCGCTGGAGCCCGGCGAAACGGAGGTCATCGCGTCATTTCTCGGTCTTGATGTCTATGCGTTCACAGAGGAGTATACGCGTCTGACGTGGAACCGTCGCGACCTCTCACTTACCGAACGAGAGGATGGCGCCTGCATTTTTCTGAATCCCGACAACTCCTGCCGCATCCAGCCGGTTAAACCGACGCAGTGCCGGGGCTTTCCGTTCCTATGGCGCACGCCGGCCCTGGTCAAAGCCTGCGCGGGCTTGTGTGAATCACCCGGCCACTATTTGACATAACATATATTATGCGACGTTCTGCGGCATCCCGCCTTCAGCTTTCAACCCGAACCGACCTGCCGGTTCGCGCCGATTCGTAAATCGCGAGAATCGTCGCCACAGAACGCCGCGCGGATGCGCCGTCAATGCGAAACGGCCGGTGCGTTTCCACCGCATGCACGAAATCAAGGAAACAGGCGGCATGCAGTTCATGCGTCATCGCGGCTGCCGGGGCGCCGGCTCCTCGGGCCGGCCAGACGCCGTCGTTGACGTACAGATGATCTTCAGGACGCGGTTCGGCAAAATCAAAGACGGTCAACCGATCATCCACGAACACGGCCGATCCGCAGGTACCGGAAATTTCAAGCCGCTTCGGATATCCCGGCCACGCTGCGGTACTGCCATACACCATCCCCAATGCCCCGCCTTTAAACCGGAGCGCCGCACAGGCCACGTCCTCCGTCTCCAGCCCGGGATGGCCGATCGAGGCGGTCATGCCGCAAACGGTTTCGACCGGCGGCAGCAGGTCGCATAATAAATCGACCATGTGAATACCTTGGTTCAACAAGGCACCTCCCCCATCCAGTGCCTGCGTGCCGTGCCAGGAAGAGTCGAGGTAATATGCGTCAGAACGCCACCAAGGTATATAGACACCGGCTGACGTTATCCTGCCGAACCGTCCTTCACGCAACGCCGTCCGCAAAGGATTCAGCGCAGGCGAGTAACGGATCTGAAAGGTACAGCCCAGAGTCGTCCCCGTCTTGCGGTGCGCGGCGATCATCGCGTCGACCCGTTCCAGTGTCACATCCAAAGGCTTTTCGCATAACACATGCTTGCCGGCACGCGCAGCGGCGACCGCCGCTTCAAGATGGGCACCGGACGGCGTGGCGATCGTCAGGATATCCACTTCGGGCAGGGCCAACATCGCATCAATATCCGAATATGCGGCACACCCGAATTCTGCGGCAACTGTTTCGGCGCGCGACATCTGCCTACTGCAAACCGCCACCAGCCGCGCACCAATAGCCTGCACGGCGCATGCGTGAACGCGCGCGATCATCCCCGCCCCCGCAATCGCGAAACCGACCTCCCGCCCCATCGCTGTCTCCTTCTTCCAACGTGCGCCTATCGCACGCATGGGAACACTTTACCTGTGCCCCGTCCGATCGTCAAACCACACACTGCTGTCAAACCACTCGCCCTGCGTCTCATAGTCATCAGCTATTCAGTCAGGCTGTTCATCTACTGCTGTCATCCACTGCTTGACCCTCTACTCGTTGAAGCGTATTATGGGGAGTAATTGGGAATTCGTCAAACAGTGGAGGATGATCGAGCATGAATAAACTATGTGCGTTCGCCTTGGCCGCAACCGGGATCGTCGGCTGTTCAACAACCACCTGCCCGGACGCGGGCAATAATAAAACGGATGCGTGTCGTGCTTCATGCGTGTCGCAGCCCGCCTACGGCACCTTGGCCGCGGAGCAGAAACTCCAACGGATCACCCAAGAACTGCACGCGATAGGCGTCGCCATGCAGAAGTACGCCTGGGACCACGAGGGCCGGTTCCCGCCCCGCCTTTCCCACCTTGTCGCGCAGGGCTACCTGCCGGCCAAGGGCCTTGTGTCCAGCGCCGATCCGTCAGGCGGTAAAGAGGGCGGCGTGCCGGACGCTTACAGCGAGTGGGGCCAGGCTAAAGAGACCGATGAGCCGGGCAGCAGCTATCTGTACGAATTCAGCGAGGCTGTCTGCCAATGGGACTGGAAAAGCTATTTGGGAGGCAAGCCGAGCCAGTCTGATGTCGACTCAAACCGCGACGGCACAGTCACCTGGGCGGAGGCTAAAAGTTGGCAACTCACGCATGGCGACACCACCCAGCAACCAACCAGCCGGGCCTACGCCAAGCACCGTTTCCCGATCGTGCGGTGCTACTGGTACGACTACGCCCACGCCGGCGCCAACCCGGAAAGTCGCTGCACCGTCAACTTGTCGGTCGATCTCCAGACTGTATTTGTAGCGCAGCCCTGGTGGGAAAAAGACAGGCCCTGACGATGCGTCGGACCTGGCCTCAGCGCTCCTGCTCCCAGCGGCGCCGGAACCCTTGAATGGCGGCGACGCCCAGCGGCGAATAGAGGCGGCGCACGTCCTGCAATTCAGAGATGATCCACGGCGCCGAGATGGTTTCGCCGTTCTTGGTGAAGACCAGTTCGTCGCACAGGTAGGTGCACGAGTGGAGCGCATCGCCTTCGGCATTCAAGAAGATCAAGGCATCGCCGTATTTGTAAGGCGGCGGTACTTTGGTGTACCCCTCCAGCAGCCGGTTTGCGGCCAGCCTCAGATCCAGATAGATGTTCTGCGGATGGAAACTGAAAAAATTAAAGGTGGTCCAGTGACAGTCCGGCAACCGTCCGGTCGTGGCCAGGTCCAGCGTGGGATAGGTATAGATCAACTTGCGCGGCTGCGCGGGAATCAGGTGTGACAGCCCGATCTGTCCGCCGCCAGGCAACTGGCTGATGGAAGACAAGATCGGCAGCACATCCTTGCGGCGGTAGGCCACCGACCAATAGGCCGCCAATGCCTCAAAGTCGTCATTCGGGCCCACTTGCAAATATGCCATGACCGCCCGTCGGCGTGTCCCGAGCTTCGCCAAGTCACGCGCCTCGGCGTCGCCGTGCGCATAGCTCATCAGCACGGATAGGTCGCTGAAGCACAACACATCGCCGCGTCGGTAGCTCAGACGTTTGATCATTTCCCGGACTTCACGGCGCACGGTGCGTAGACCGATCCAGTCGTCGATGTCAGAATCCAGAATGTAGATCGGATTCGCGTGATACTCATTCAGCGGCGACTTTGCCAGCTCGCGATAGATGGCGACCCTCACTGCAGAGCCCAGCGCTTCGACATCCGCCACGCTGGGAAACAGGATGATCGACTCCGGCCCCTGCAGGATCGCCCGCCGGTCCTGCAGCCACCTCGCC
>JAGOBZ010000454.1 GCA_017999015.1 Kiritimatiellia bacterium | reverse complement strand
GTGTCGCCGTATGACAGCATCTGCGCACACGGCGGGTGTCGATCCGCCAAAGAATACGCTATTACGTCCGCGTGTGAACGTTTCATGCCTAACGCCTAAGCTCATGGACGCCGACCTATTCACTCCGATTCCACGAAAGACGCTCTTCGGCGTTCCATGCAGCGCCTTGTTCGGCGATTGCTTGGACGTGATGCAAGGGATGGACTCTGAAACCGTGGATTTGATTTACATCGATCCGCCCTACTACTCACAAGCCGACTACAAAGGCGACTCGGGGGCATTCTCCGACAAGTGGGAAAGTCTGCACCAATATCTGAATTGGATGGTGGTGAGACTCTACGAAATGAAGCGGTTGCTAAAGCCAACGGGAAGCATCTACCTGCATTGCGACTGGCACGCCAGCCACTATCTGAAGGTGGAAATGGACAAGATCATGGGCGACGAATGCTTCTTGAATGACGTGGCGTGGCTCTATGGTTTAGGGGGAAGCTCGCCGCGCTACTGGCCTCGCAAGCATGATTCTCTGCTGTGGTATGCAAAGCAGGCAGGAAAGCACTACTTCACCGCCGACATGATCCCAGCGACATCGAACCGCATGGCTGGCGAAATGAAGAAAGCTCCCGACTTCTGGGACATCCCAGCCGTGAACAACATGGCCAAGGAGCGAAACGGCTACCCCACCCAGAAACCAGAGGCACTACTTGAGCGCGTAATCCGTTCAAGCTGCCCCGAGGGCGGGACGGTGGCCGACTTCTTCTGCGGGAGCGGGACGACCGCCGCTGTAGCGCAAAGGATGGGGCGGAACTGGATCACCTGCGACAAATCACAAGAGGCGATCAACCTCGCCACGAAGCGAATCTTTTCTCTGCCGAACACCGTGGTTCAACCGAAAAAGCAGGTCTAGCGCGTTATGCGACCTTGGCGAAACAACAAGCGGAAATGGTGCTGGGCCAGCCAGCTCCCCGGCCCGCATGACCGCCTAGCCGATGCCGTCGAGCTAGTCCGTGCGGCTTACTTTCGCGCCGAAGTGCTGGTGGCGATCCCGGCGACGGGCGAAATGCTGGCGGTCGAAGTCGTCGAGCACGGCAAGAGACTCGCGGTATGCGGGCGCGGAGGGCGCGTGACTGTTGCGGCGGGCGTGTTTTGGAAACTGGTCGAGGCGGCGAGGAAGGCGGAAACGGTATGAACGAACTTCGGGATTTTATCGCGGCGCTTTTGGTCAGGATCGAGCAAACACGAATTAAAGCCGACATGGACGAAACGACCGGCAAGAACGCGCACGATTTGAGGACGTTCGCCGGCGGCATGGAATCGGCTCTCAAATTGGCGCGGGAGTTTTTGGAGGAGAAGAATGACGACGAATAAAGCCATCCTCGCCATCGACCCCGGCGCCGGCGGCGGCTACGCCATCCAGCCGGCCTTCGGCATGATCGAGGCCGCGCCGATGCCCGAGGGGATGACCGCTCAAATTGACGCCATCCGCGCCATCGCGGCCAACTTCCCCGGCCTCGTCGCCGTCATCGAGAACGTCGGTTTCCATCGCCCCGGCAATTCCGCCGTCAGTACGGCCAAGTTCGCCCGCCACGTCGGGCATATCGAGGCGGCGCTTTATACGCTGGGCGTTCCAACCATAACGGTGACGCCAACGAAATGGATGGCGGCGCTCGGCAGCCTGCCGGCCGACAAGAAGGACCGCAAAAACGCGATCAAGGAGCGAGTCGCCCGCATGTTTCCGCATCTCAATGTCACGCTCAAAATTTCGGACGCGCTGGGGATGATGGTCTACGCCCAGGGCAAGCAGATTTAAGCGGAATGAAAACCAAAACAAAAACCAAAAGGAGATAGTTATGGCCATACTTCAAGACAATGCCGGCAAGAGCGCGTTTCACCTGTTCGATCTGGACGCCGGGGAGGTTCCGCCGAAGGGCACCTACGCGGCGACCATTATTGACATCGTGGACAAGTACGGCGTGGAGCGCCGCAAGTTCGAGCAGCCCGACGTGATGGAGAAGGTCGATCTGACCGCCTTCCTCTTCGGGTTCCGCGACCGCGCGGGCAACGCCCACAAGATCGACAGCAAGCCGATGCGAATCAGCGGCAACGAGAAGAGCGCTCTCTTCGCTTTCCTCACGTCGATCCTGGGCGAGACGCCGAAGATGGGCTGGGACTACTGCTCGCTGAAAGGCCGCAAAGTCCTGATCACCGTCGCGCACTCCGAGGGGAAGAGCGGACAGACCTACGCGAGCATCGCCACGGTCAGCCCGCTTCCGGAAGGATTCGACGCGGCCCCCGCGCCGGCCGCCCCGGCCCCCGCGCCCAAGAAGACCGCCGAGCCCGCGTCGCCGCCCCCGGCTCCCTCCGTCACTTTGGCCGACAGCGACCAGACCGACGAGGAAATACCTTTCTAAACCGGCGTTGAAAACCCGAGGGGGCGCGTCCTCGCCAAAACGCGCACAAGGAGGATTTTAGAATGGCTATTCTCATGGCTAAACAGGTTCCGTCCGCCCACTGGTACACGCGCGATGGCAACCCCCTTCACGAGATGCTGAAGAAGGACGGCGAGGGCACCCGCGCAACGACGCTGGCCGACGCCCGCAAGCTGGGGCTTTTGCCCAGCGTCACCAGCGTGATCGGCGTCCTCGACAAGCCGGCCCTCTCCAACTGGAAGATGGACCGCGCCGCCCTGGCCGCGGTCGCCAACCCCAAGCAGGACGCGGAAAGCGAAGAATACTGGCTGGCCCGCGTCCGTTCGGCGGCGATGCAGGAAACCGCCGTCGCGGCGGACATGGGCAGCGAGATTCACGACGCCATCGACCGGCACCTCGGCGGGGAGGAGTACAAGCCCGACCTGGACGTCTATCTCGCCCCGGTCAAGGAGTGGCTGGCGACGGAGAAAATCGAGATCGCGGAGCAGGAGGTGGTTGTCGCCAATCTGGCCGAGGGCTACGCCGGGCGCGTGGACGCCTTCTTCAACGACCGGGACAAGAAGTTCGGGGCCATCGACTGGAAGACGCGCAAGACCAAGCCGACGGAAAAAAAGATCCAGCCCTACGACGGACAGGCTATGCAACTCGCGGCCTACCTCGCCGCCCGCATCGGTGCGGGCAATCTGCACAAGGTCCGC
>JAGOBZ010000455.1 GCA_017999015.1 Kiritimatiellia bacterium | reverse complement strand
TTGCCGCCCTCGCGCAGCGCGTAGCGGGTGAGATCGACGCGCTCGTTGCCGAGTGTCCAGGGATCTTCGGGGCGCTGCCAGATGCCGACAAGATCAAGGGTGCTGGTCTCGTCCACGCGGATCTGCCCCTTGACCGCGTCGAAAAAATAGGAGCGCGTGATGTCGCCGGGCGTACCGTCGCGGATCATGCGGCCGGCGCCGTAGCGCATGTCCTGGCGGCCGACCCGCAGCGACAGGCGGTCGTCCAGCAGCCCGCGGAACTCGGTGTACAGCGAATCGACAAACAGCTCGTCCGGGAAACGGTAGCTCTGCTTGTTGTTGTCGTAGACGCGGAACTCGTGGCCCAGGCGCGCGTACAGGTCGTATCGCTCGTCCAGCGTCAGCCGTCCCCAAGGGCGCGTGCGCAGGCGGAAGTACTGGTAGTAAGTCTTGCGCTGGGTGTCGGTGGCACTCTGCGCCGACTGGCTGGCCTGATAGATGACCGGATTGTCGCAGACGACATCATAATAGCGCCAGTCGATGCCGGCATCGGCCGACAAGCGCTCGGCGGCCGCGGCCTGGGGCGCATGCGCGGCGACCAGCAGGAGCGCGAAAGCCCAGGCCCGCTTGCCCGTTTTTGGCGTGCGGTGACAAGCGAAGCGCGGCACCGCTTTTCCCGGGGAAGTATCGCAAAAGCGGCGTCGCGAGGAATACCGCTTGCCGCCGCACTCCAAATCACCCCACCCTTCCGTCATACTACTATTCCAGAGGAAGGCTTTCATCAGAAGGGCTTGTGCTTGTTTTTCAATTCTGAAAGGGCGAGGGCAGAGAAGGTTTGCCACTGTTGATCGACCGTCAATGCGCCGGGCACGCCGTTGTGCACCCAGAGGGCGTAGCGCAGGCGCAGCGGTTTGCCGGGTTCAATCACGCGCGGCGCGTCGGGCGTCAGCGTCACGCCCAGCCAGCCGTTGTCACGCACGTGGAAGATCGCGGGGTGGTTGGGATTCTGCGGATGATCCATCAGCGTGATGCCGCCGCACTCGTCGCGCGTGACCGGTCCGCTGTAGTCCACCCAGCGCGCCGGTTTGCGGAAGACGCCCTTCTCGTTGAGAGCTCCGTTGCTGTTGAGGATGCGGCCGCCGCCCTCGCGCACGCTGACAGTCTTGGACATCCGGATGCCGAGCATGCCGAAGGTGGTTTTGCCCAGAGTGACCGGCTTGCCGGTCGGCGCCTCAAGCTGGAGGTCGATGACCATCCACCACGAGCCGTTCACGCCGGTGAAGACCGTGGCCATGCGGCGGTCGATCATCAGCGTGTTGCCCTTGGGGTCATTCCAGAAGTTTCGCGTCAACAGCGTGGCCGTGCCGTCCGCCTCGTCGTACTCGAGTCCGTCGCGCTCGGTCTGATGCAGGATCTGGCCGGCGATCGGCCCCCCGTCGCGCCAGAAGTCGAAGCCGTTGACATCCTTGTGGCAGATCCAGACCGAGGTCTGGTGGCTGTGGCCGAGCGGATCCTCGGGCTTGGCCGGGTCGGTCGGCTGCCGGTCGCGCGTCATGGATTTGCCGGGATCGTACGGCATGTTCATGCGCGTCAGCGAGCGTCCGCCCGGCCCGGTGATCGGGTACCAGAAGGGGCGGCGCAGCTCCGGCCCGAAATGGTAGCGCGTCAGTTCGCGGCCCTGATGCTCGAACGAGGCTTGGGCGTAAGGCTGCGGCAGCACCTCGACGTCCGGCACCGGCTTGGCGTTGGGCAGCGCCACGTCTCCAGCCGACACGCGCCAGACGGTGAATACCGCAACGCCGGTTGTTTTTAACCACAGAGAACACAGAGGCCACGGAGATTCACACATCATGAATAACCCTCCTAATGCCGTCTTTAAGGAGTTTAATGTTGAAATTTATAAGCAGCCCTAATCGGTAATGTCCAAGCTTCAGATAGGTCAGTGTCTGGGCAAGATGAATATCGTCCAACGCCTTGACACTTTTCAATTCCACCACGATTTCGTTCTCAACGACAAGATCAAGCCGATACCCACAGTCGATTTGTGCTTCTTCAAAAATGACGGGAAGCGGTTTTTCTTTTTCAACAGCAAGCCCTTCCTTTTTCAGTTTATAGAACAAGCACTCTTTGTAAACGTTCTCCAACAATCCAGGGCCAAGGGCGGTGTGCACGGCCATGGCGCAACCGATGATGCGTCCCGACAGATCGGTCTCGTTCATCTTCCACTCCTCTGCGTTCTCTGTGTCCTCTGCGGTTAATAATTACCCGTCCGCTTCAGCAAACGTCTTCATGATGCGCCAAGAAGCGGTCCATCGCCACTTTGTGCGCGGCGGAGAGACGTCCGGAGAGGGCCTTCATCTCCGCTTCGGCCATCGGCGTGAAGGCGCGCGCCCACGCCGCGTTCTGCGGGATCATCGCCGTATCCTGCATGCCGACCACCGCCACCGTGATCGGCAGGCTCAAGGCGTAGCGCAGAAGCTGCTCGGCGCTGACTTTATCGTTGCCCTCGCCCACCAGATGGCCTTGTCCGAACACCTTCATCGCCAGCACGCCGAGATTCTTTTTGCGCGCGGCGGGCAGTGCGACCGTCTCGAAACTGCGCGGCGCCGAGGGATCGGGTTTGTAGCCGCCCTCATATTTGACCACGCCGACCAGCGCCGCGTTGAGCGCCATCTGCACGCAGTCCAGATCGTGCCGCTCGATGGCGAGCTTCAGCGGATAGGGGTTGGCGTGCGCGGTCATGCCGAGCGCGCGGACCACCTTTTGCTCGCGCAGCTTGTAAAACGCTTCGATCACGCCGCCCTTGACCTCAAGCCGGGCGAGATCCTCTTCGCTGGCGAGGTTGTGGATGTGCAGCAGATCCACGTGGTCGGTCTGAAGGCGCTTGAGGCTTTGCTCGAACACGCGCAGCGCCTGGTCGGTGTCGCGCACCGCGTTCTTGGTGGCGAGGAACACCTCGGCGCGCCGCGTTTTCAGAACGCGGCCGTAGATCGTTTCGCTGCGGCCGTTGCCGTAGCCCGCCGCCGTGTCCAGATAGGTGATGCCCAGATCCAGTGCCTGGCGCACGGCCGCTTCGCCGGCGTCGTCGGTATAGAAATTGGTGAAGCGGCTGCCGCTGCCGAAGCCTAGGATCGGCACGGAAATG
>JAGOBZ010000453.1 GCA_017999015.1 Kiritimatiellia bacterium | reverse complement strand
TTGGTGCCGCTGCCTTGTGATCCCTTTGTTTGGCCGTCGACAAAAAGCATCGTGCGTGAACCGTGCGCCGCAGTCGGGTCATAGTTGATTTCGACGTAATGCCACTGGTTTAGCACGAGAGTATTGCTGGGACTGTAGTGAGCAAGTGCATAGGACGCATTGCCGTTGCCTATCGTTACCCCAATCTGACCAGTAGGGGAATGTAATATAATTACCCCGTTCAGCGCGCTGCCTTCAAAATTGGCCCAAATCGCCCGGTAGTTCGTGCCGTCGATGACCGTGGCACGGCACCGGAAGACCATCGTCCAGGCTTCCGTTCCCTTGTGCATCCAGTCAAAAACGTTATTGGCGCCGACGGTGATATGGTCCTGCGTGCCGTCAAAGGCGCATGACGAATCGCCAACCATGAAGGTTGAGGTTGTAATCGCCGCGTTTCCGCTTGCCGTCATTGCGTGGGCGTTGGTCGACAGGTCAGTGAATGTTGTCGAACCATTTGCGCCTTGCATGCGCGTGGCGAAGAAACGGAAGTCGATCCACGGGTCGGCATCGACGTCCAGCTCCGGCGGCGCGCTGACGAGTGAAGCGATCAACGGATAGCCGCGCCCCATCACCGACGAAACCTGGTAAATCTTCAGGTAAAGCGTTTGCTGCACGGCGGTGAAATCCGCGATCTGTTGTGCTGCGGTATACGTTGCGCTCGCGGATGCCAGGCCGGTGATTGTTCGCTTCAGGGCCGAATAACCCGAACTCCAGACCTCGACTTCGTATGACTCTGAGGTTTCCCCAAGGGGTGCAACCGCACCTGAGAATGGCTCGACGGGTGTCCTGGTTCGGCGCATCCAGTCAATCGACCAATCCAGCGTAATCGCGTCGGCAGAGCCACGCGCATAGACTGGCGACAGGCATTCCAGGTTGACCGCCGAATACACCATGGCGGTGTCGCTGGCGGAGTCTAGAAGCGCGCCGCGCGTGACCGCACGCCACAAGCGGGACAGGTTGATGCTGGAAATGTTCATCGCCACGAAACGTACCCGCGCCGAATCCAGCAGCACCAGGAAATCAGTCGCTCCGTGCGTACCCGTGTATTGTTCGGTGCCGAAGCGACCGCGCATCAGGTTTTGCAGGGTGTAGGTGCCATCGGCCTCGGCTGTCACGGTCTTGGCTGCCAGAATCTCCCACCGCCCGTGTACGCCATAGGCGAAGTGGTTTGCCCCGTTCAGCATTTGCAGTTCAGTGACCGATGCCAGAGAACCGCTGAACAAGCGGACATTGAGCCGGTTCGCCGCGTCGATAATATGTGTCGCGCCGGCAGCAATGGCGCCGGTTGCGTACCCCATGACCGCCCCTGGCGTGGCAAAACCCTGCACGCTGCCCCAGGTCTGCCCGCTGTCATCAGAGCGCAGCAGCGTGGCTCCTGGCCAGCCGGAATAGACGCCGGTCGTTGCCGCCAACAGGCCGGGCTTGTCCATGATCGTGCTGTCCATGCACGGCACATCGAGCAGTGCTAACTGTGTCGGCCCGTTGAGCGACAATACCTGTGTCGGTGCCGCCCCGGCCTCTCCTACCGCGACCGGGGTGTAGATCGGGGAGTGGTTGTACTTGGCCGAGCATTCAAGACGCCCGTCGGGAAGGTACTGGATGCGGGTAACACGGACCACGTGCGTTGCGTCTTCCGTGTTGACGGTGATGACATCAGCCGGCTCTACGTTGAGGTAGGTTGGCGGCAGCACGAACGACAAGTCGTTCCGCTCCAGCCAGTATAGGTAAAGCAGGGTCTGCTCGATGCCGGCAGCTTCATCGGCTGTCAGAACCACAGGCAGCTCGATCTGGAGGATGTTGACCGCGTCGGTGTTCAGGCGCTCGGTGCCAGGCCCGGTGCCGGTGTCGTACTCGCGGGCCGCGTCGATAAACGTGCTTTCGACGCGGCGGGCAAGCTGGCTGTCCATTTCACGCGAAACGGATAGTCGGACTGCTTCCTTGTCACTAGCACCCCGTGCGCCAAGATCGTCGGCGGCAACGGTGGCGACCGATGATCCACCACGTGGAATGAACTTGATCTGGTATCCGCTTTGAATGACATCGAATGGCCAGCACGCTTGCAGTGGCTCGATTGCGGCGCGTATCGCCGCCGTCGCAGTAATGCGGTAGCCGCGAACAACCTGCGTCAGCGCCGTGACATCTATATCGCCGGCAGCAAGCAAGTTGGAACTTAGGCAAAGCGACGAGACGATTTCCGAAAGCAATACCGTTTGCACGGTTGCGATGGGTGTCGCGTCGAATACGTAGAAGCCGCCCTGGTTATGCGCAATGGCGCACAATCCTCCGGTGGCCGCAGGGCATATCGTGTGGCCGCTCCAGCCGCCGCCGCCCTCTGATGTGAACTGGTGCAATAGCGCCAAAGTTCCATCAGGAAAAATTACATAAACGGAAAAGGAGATTAGAAGACCGGCAACACTTAGCCGCCACAATAAACTCCCCTCGTTGACTGCAATCGCATGGGTTATTCCGGGAAGATAGGAGTAACCAATACTCGACCCGGCGTGATCGAGCACCGTTGTGGGAGTGATCCACACAACTGACAAGTCCTGCCCGTCGTACTTTTCAAAATAGACCGTTCCGCCGGAATACCTGTGCACATAGAGGTTCCCGTCAGCGCCGACGCACGCGCCCTGGTATTCCCAATCGGGAGAAAAATAGCCCACAAAATGCTGGTTGCCGCCAACCACCAGGTATCCGGATGTACCTGGGCCGGTGGTATTGTAGTAAACCGCATGCCCACCTGATGTCGTCCCGATATAGAAAGCCTCGCCGACATCGCCAACGCTGCCTGGAGCGATGCCCGGCGCTGTACCGATTGAAAGCAGCGTTCCTTCCAGTGTGACGCTGTAGCTATCCCTCTCCTTGTCAAACCGCATGATTCCGTTTTCTATGCGGGGATTGTACGGACCGCAAATTGGCGCCCCGCCAGATGTGTCAAGATCAGGGAAAAGTCCTGACGGAACCCTTGTCTTGATCGAAAACTGGTCGGTCCCGGACGCTTCGATAATCTCTACCTTGAACTGCGCGCCCATGAGGCTGTTGCCAAAGTCGGCAAGCTGGAAGTCCTCGAAGACGAGGTATGCGAGGCCCCTGAAG
>JAGOBZ010000452.1 GCA_017999015.1 Kiritimatiellia bacterium | reverse complement strand
GTGGAACCGCGCGGCCGACGGGCATCTCGGAAACAAGTCTGCACCGGCAAGCTGCCGGTCGTCAGTCGAGTTTCATCCCGCACGCCATCAGCGTCGTCTTGCTGACTTCGATGTCGTGCTGGTAATAGTCCGGGTTCGGACGCTCGCCGCAGACGATCTCCGCGAGCTCTTTGAGCTGGTCCGCATAACGGTCTTTTTGCACGCCGCAGTCGACCGTATGCGTTCCCATCTTGTAGCCGGGAACGTCCTGATTGAGGCGGAGCGAAAGCGTGGTCGGCTTGCCGTCGAAACGCTCGATCGGGCAGACCTCGATGGAACCGCGCGTTCCGTCGATCTTCAGGCGTCGGCTGCCGCACGGCGACTTGCTGCATGCCCGCACGAGCGCCATCCCGTGCTCCCACTCAAGGATGCTCGCGCCATTCGTCTTCACGCCCGGCCTGCTGCCTGACGCCGTGAGCTGAACCGGATGCGCACGGAGCGGCGCCTTGTCACCCATCATCGGCAGGATGAAGTCCACAAGGTGGCACCCGAGGTTGTACAGGAGTCCGCCCGAAAACGACCCGATGTACGGTTCGTACTGCGCACTGCCGTAGCTGTGGTTCATATCCGCCTCGATGAAGTTGATTTCGCCGATCCACTTCTCACGCACGGCTTTCGTTGCAAAACGGATCGCCGGGTTCACGCGGAACATGTACCCCATCTGGAGCGGAATTCCGCGGGCGCGGCAGTAGTCTGCCAGCGCGGCGTACCGGGGGTAGGACTGCCCCGTGGGCTTGTCCATGTGCATCGCGAGCCCATGCTTGGCGCATGCCCAAGCGATGTCCGGCAGATCGTCGTTCGACACTTCCACGAAAACGCACTGTATAGACTTGTCCGCCCATACCTGCTCCGGCGTGAGACGCGGCACCCCGTCATAGCACTTGAAACTCCGCGCCTCGCGGAGCGTCTTTGACGCGCGGTCATCCACAATGCCGACAAGCTCGAAGTCATCCGGAAGCCGCTTAAGCGACTGAAACTTTCCCTCTGCGTGCTCATGGCACATGCCCCATTGCACCACTCGAACCCTTTTCGTCCCCGGGAACGGTTTCCATTTCGCGACCGGCTCCGCTTTCGTCACCACTTCCGGTTCCTTTTGCGTCATACACCCCGACGTTGCGGCGAAAGCCGCTGCGGTTCCGATGAATTCGCGCCTGCTGCGGAGCAGCGATTTAGGCCGTATCACAGCCGCTTCAGGCATCCTCTCATCACACCGGACGCGGTGCCCGCCCGCATCCGGCTCGCCGCACTGCTTGATTTCATTCATCGGCTGGTCCCTCCTGTTGTCGAGTATCCTAACACGGGCGAAGCCCGCAAACCCATTCAATCTCAGACAAAGGCCACAAAGGCTTCTTTTAAAACGGCATCCATCTTCGTGGACTCCGGCGTAACAGCCGGTGCCGCAACCGGCGCCAAGCGAAATCCGCGCGCTGTGAAACCGCCTCCTCGCCTACTCGCAGATCCTCAGCGACTCACAGCCTTTGTATCCCGCAACGAGCCATGCCCGGGGCCGCCGCCGGCCAGAAAACCGTCGCTCGAGCCTCCTCCGTCCGACACCCAGAAAGCATACAGGCTGCCATTCTTCAAATGAAAACGGAAACGCACGGGCTTCCCTTGGAGAGAAGCGAGGTCGCATCCCGTCGTCCACCGCATCCGCCACCGCGTGCCGTCGGACGACATCGGCACGCAAAGGTCGAGCCCTAACCCTTTGATCGTACGCCCTTCAACGTCCAAAACTTCGGCCCGAAGCTCGCCGCCTCTTGCAGCCGCGTTCACGAACAGGCTCGAACCCCGGTCGAATGTGAGCGGCCGCGTGGTCAGCACCCCCTCTTCCGCTCCGGCATCCATCGACGCGAACCCGTCGCGCCGCAGCCGTGCGATGCCCATGGACGCGTTGGCGTACATTCCGTTCTTCGCCGCCGAGGTCTCGGCCTTTCGCGAAGGGTCGCCCGCGAAGCCCGTGTAATAGAACCACAGCTCGTCGCCCACGACCAGACACAGCGCCGCGTTCGAATGCAGATAGGCGCGGTCCCACGTGCCGGCCTTGCGCCCGCCCGGAATGAATGGCGTTCGGTCGTCCGGCCGCGACCAGTGGTAGCCGTCCCTGCTGAATCCGAGATGGATCTCCGTCATTTTGGGCACGCCCTCGGCCATGTCGAAGTTGTTCTCCGGCCCCTGCATGATCGTGAACGCGCCCAGCATCAGCGACTCGTATGCCACCGCGTCGAAGTTGTAGAGCGACGGCTTCATCCCCTTTTCGCCCGGCCGCCGCTCCGGGAACGCATAGAACCAGTGCTCCGAAGGCAGGTCCAGACTGTCGGCCCGCAGCCAGTTCACCCGGTTCGCGAGATCCGCCCCCCCCAAGAAATCGGCGGACTCGCTGTACTCGCGGCTACGCGCGTGCCACCCCGAGCGGATGCTGTAGACCCAGACTCTGCGGAACGGGTTATAGAAGATAGTCGAGCGGTCCCCCGTCGGCGCCCAAGCCACGGGTTCGCTCCACGACAGGCCGTCGCGCGACACGAAAAGCTCGCCGCCCTGCGGCCGGCTCCACACCAGCATTTTGAAGCGCATTCCTTCCTTGCCTGCGTCGGGATCCATGACGACAGCCGCCGAATCCCGAACGCCCTTGGGCGGAATCACTCGGTTGGTTCCGGGCACAGCCTTCAGCTCCGGCCGCGTCCACGTCAGGCCGTCTTTGCTGAACGCGTAGGCCGTGCCGTCAAACCAGCCCGCGCAGTACCAAGCCTTGAACAGGCGGTCTTTCGCGTCATACCACACGCCGCCACTGAACGGCGCGGCCATCGGGCAGTGCCCGTTCGACGCGCCGCATTCCAAAGGCGTCTCGGGCTTGAGCACCGGATTGCGCGCGTCTTTGACCGCCTTGTGCCAGACCCGGCGCAACGTGGTGTGTTCGATCAAAAAATCATCCACAAACAGTTGCCGGCCCAAGCTGATCGGGATCACAGCCGGCGGCTTCTCCAAATAGGGTACGGGCAGTGGCGCGTCACCGTACGCGGTCAGATCCGTGCGGTCGCGCGGGTCACGCGCGAGGACGATTCCGTTACAGAGCGTCTCCGTTTCGACCGGAAACCGGTC
>JAGOBZ010000451.1 GCA_017999015.1 Kiritimatiellia bacterium | reverse complement strand
TACGGCTGTCGCGAACTCTTCACGGCCATGCTGGCGTATGCCGAGGCGCGCGTTCACCCTGACCGGATCAGCGCGCTCGCCGCCGCAGCCGAGCAGATGCAGAACCGGGAAACCGGACACCGCGCCTACGGCAACTTCCGCTGGTACTCCCGCGACGCGGAGGTGCTCGACTACAATGCGGTCGACTTCTGCATGCAGCACGGCGCGCTGCTCTGGCGTTTTCATCGCGATTCGCTCGCTCCTGAGCTGCGCGAACGCCTGCGCGTCATGCTTGAACTCGGCCGGCACGGCCTCGTCAACCATCGTCCGCGCACGACGTACACCAATATCGCCTTGCTGAACGCCTCCGACTTGATCCTGCTCGGCGAGGCGCTGGGCCATCCGGACGCCGTCCGCGAAGGCGAGCGCCGCCTAGCCTTGTTTATCAAGACGCTGTGGGAAGAGGGCGCGCATGAGTTCGTCAGCCCCACCTACTACGGCGTCGACCTCGAATCCCTGCTGCTGCTCGCCGCTCTGGCGCAAACGGCCGAAACCCGCGCGCTGGCCGACACGCTGGCCGACTATTTCTGGACCGATATCGCCCTCAATTGGCACACGCCCTCCGAGCGTCTGGCCGGCGCGCACAGCCGGACCTATGACTATCTGTTCGGCTTCGGCGAACTGGACCAGATCCTCTCTGCCGCAGGCTGGCTGCCGCGCGCACCCGGCTTCCGCTTCGCCACCTTCGTCCCGCTCTACGTGAAGGCGCTCGGCATGCCGCCCGAAGCGTCCGCGCTGAACACGCGCTACCCGCGCCTGGTGGAGCAGACTTGGGGCGCGACGCCGGCGTGCGCCCGCACACACTGGATGTGTCCGGATGTCACGCTCAGCACGGCGTGGAGCGCCTATCACGGGCGCATGGACATCGCGCTCAGCGCCGATCTGCCCGGCCCGCGCGACGCGCGCCTGCCGCGCCTCGCGTTCATTCCGGATGGACGCGGTGATCCGTACGGCAAGCTCCGCATCTCGGACGGCAAGGTCCACGACAAGGCGTTCCATCTCGGCCCATGGTGGGCAGGCGCACAGGATAAGGCTGACGCGCTGGGCGTCGCCGTATACCGCGAGACGGATCTTAAAGACGCCACCGGCCCGCTCGCCTCTCACCTGATCTTCCGCAAACGTCTGGACGGCGTCTGGGTCGGCGATACGCGCGTCGCCGTGGAGGGCGCGACCCACAGCGTACCGGCAGGGGCTGCCGTGTTCCTGCGCCAAGGCAGCGCCGCGATCGGCATCCGCGTGCCGTGGACGCGCGGCCAAGACGGTGCGGCATGTCCGGTCGCGCTGGTGGACGACGGCAACGCTTTCGGCGCGGCACGGCTGACCGTCTCGCACACGCGGAGGGATGCTGCCGGCTCGCTCGCGCACGTGCCGGCCGGCGTCGCCTTCTGGCTGCGCGCGGGCAGCGGCATCGCGGACGACCGCGCGTTTGCAGCGTTCCGGCGCGCATTCTCCTCCGCCGAAGCCGAGGTGCAGGCCACGCCAGAGCGCATCGCCGTTCACGTGGCTGGCGCGACGCGACGTCTTTCCATCACGGCCGCGGCACCCTTCACGTCGGCGGCGCAGACCCAGCCCGCGCCGCCGACGGCCACCCTCGGGCTGGATGGGGAAAACATCGGGCGGCGCATCCTTGCGCGCAGCCCGGTCATCCAGACGTACCTGGCGATGCGCCGTCCCGCGCCGCCGGTTGCCGTCGCCCCGGAGCATGCGACCGTCTGGGAGGCCGAACACGCCTGCGCGACAGTTCCGTTTGAGATCGGCACCGACGCCGAAGCCTCAGGCGGCGCATACCTCTGGGTGCCGGAAATCGGCGGCCAGAGCAGCAGCGGCGGCGGACGCGCCTCCTATCGGCTTCAGGTCGGGCGCTCCGGGCCGTACCTTCTCGAAGGGCGCGTGCTGACTCCTACGCCGGAAGACGATTCCTTCTTTTTGTCCGTGCGCGCCGCCGACGGCTCGGAACTGCTGCCCGAAATCCTGTGGTCGCCCGGCGTCTTCACGGCCTGGACGTGGCGCGCCGTCAAGGCGCCCGGGCAAAAAGCGTCCGCAGTGATCGAGCTGCCGCAGGGCGAGGTCACCCTCATCCTGCGGCCGCGCGAGCCCGGCTCAAAGATCGACCAGTTCCGTGCAACGCCGGCGGGCAGGTAGCGCTCAAACCGCGCGGTGACGCGGGATGAGCGGATGGAGTCCGTAGACCTCGCGTTCGATCGTCTCGACAACCTGCGCACACGACGCCTCGTCCAGCGCCAGCGGCCACGCCATCAGATTGGACGGTTCGGTCGTCTTGCCCGCATAGGGCGGCAAGGTTACGGAACGTCCGCAGTAGTGGAACCCCAGACGGTGATAAAAGGCGACACGGCGCGCCGCGTAAAAGTCGGTGCCGAACGGTTCCACGTCGAGCACGACGGGGCCGCCCACATGGCGCTGCACCGCACGCAACGCCTGCTGGCCGAGGCCGGCTGACCGGAATGCGTCGGCGATCGCCACGTGCTCGATAAAGCAGAAGCCGGGCAGCGCCCACATGCCGATCACCCCGACCACCTCTTGGCCGCGCCGGATGGCGGAGAAGCGGTAACGCGGCTGGCGCATCACGTGCAGGTGTTCGAACAACGACCGCCGCTCAAAATCAACGAACGACGCGGTGTAGATAGACCAGGCTCTTTGAAACATCTCGTCTTCAGGGGCGAGGTGCGAAGAAAACCATAATCCGTCCTGATGGAGAAGCAGGTCCGTTTGACCTGTCATCGAGCAGACCTCACGGGGTCTGTCGGAAACTGCAATATTCATAGGCTCGCCGCCTCGCAAGCGATGCGGCGATTGGCCAACTCACTTTTTTCGTGTCGGTTTGTATCCGGCTGCGCGCCGGAACCAGCAATCGGTGCCTCTGGTCAACGACCGTTGCGAGACACCTTTCAGTTGCATCACGATGGACCTAGCGTACGCTTTTCCCCCTTGGCTTGGCAAGCAGGAAAAGCGATGGTTCGGAGCACGGCATGACTGATTCATATGGCGCATGGTTTGACTCGGGCGGGATATTGCGCAACGGGCGGGATTCCGGTATACGCGCTTTCAGGGCGAAACCGCCTTGGAAGCGCGGCAGGCGGGAGTGTCCGTTT
>JAGOBZ010000450.1 GCA_017999015.1 Kiritimatiellia bacterium | reverse complement strand
AGGATTGCAGGGACGTGAAGACGCGGCTGGCAAGGCTGTCTGGTATGACGGCCAATCGTTGTTGGTCGAGGGCCGGGCCTTCACAGACACCGACTGTTTTTATGACCGTTTGCCCGCGCGCGCCAAAGAAACAGTGCCGCCCGGCGTGTGGGGGTTGAGCCGCCATTCGGCCGGCATGGCTTTGCGCTTTGTGACCGATGCGCAGCGGTTGACAGTGCGTTGGGCCGTGCGCAATGCCTCGCTGGCGATGCCGCATATGCCCGCTACGGGTGTCAGCGGCGTGGACATTTATCAACGTACGCCTGAAGGCTGGCGCTTCGTCAAGAACGGGCGCCCCTCGGCTGTGACCAACACGGTTGATGCCGCGATCACGCCGAATGCCGAGTGCTTGGTCTATCTGCCGCTCTACAACGGGACCGACCTGATCGAGGTCGGCATTCCCTCGGGTCATTCACTCAGTGCGCCGCCGCCGCGAGCCAACGGACGGATGCGCCCGATCGTCTTTTACGGAACATCGATCACGCACGGTGCCTGCGCCTCCCGTCCCGGCATGGCCTTTACCGCGATTGCGGGCCGCTTGGCGGATGCGCCGGTGGTCAACCTCGGTTTCTCCGGCAACGGCAAGATGGAGATGGCGCTTTGCGACCTGGTGGCCGAGATCGATGCGTCGGTCTATGTGCTCGACTGCCTGTGGAACATGAGCGACGACCTGATCCGCGAGCGCGCTGAACCGTTCATCCGGGCCCTGCGCGATAAACGGCCCGGCACGCCGATCCTGCTGGCTGAGGACGGTCATGTCCTCGGTCGTACACCAACCTCCAAGGCCAAAATCCTGCGCGCGATTTTTGAGAAATTGAGGGCAGAGGACAGCGCCAAATGGGCGTGCCTGCGCTATCTGGAGGCCAAAGAGATGCTCGGTCACGATGGCGAGGGAACCGTGGACGGGTGCCATCCCAACGACCTCGGCATGATGCGGCAGGGTCAGGTTTTTGGTCAGGCGCTGTTGAAAATCCTCGCGCAGCAGAAATAGAACAGAAGGAGTTGGTGACACCCGCAGAAATGACTTGAAGGGTTCTTGGCTCCTGGCTTCCGGTTTCGACTGCTCCTCCTTCCTCCCTTCTCCTTCCTCCCTTCTCCTTCCTCCCTTCTCCTCCCCCCCAACCGCGCCCTTTGCAGTGCAGCCCGGTTTGTGCTTAAATGGGTCTATCTTGTTCCTGTAACGCTCAATGCTCAACGTTCAACTCTCAGCCCGAAACCAGAAACCAGAAACCCGAAACCCCAAAGGTGCCCCCATGGCCATTGACCTGAAAGCCGCCTACAAGACGATCATGGACGACCACTTCACGCCGCGTATGGAGATCTCCTTCATTGACGGCGACTCACGCCAGACGCTCTGCTACGAAAAGGTCTCCTGGGTGATTGACGGCGAGGAGAAGGGGTTGCGTTACGGCGAGAATCCCGGCCAGGAGGCGGCCCTCTACAAGCTCGTGAACGGCAACCTCGCGCTGGGCGAGGTCACGGCCCTGGCGCCGGGCCGCTATCTGGCCTCCGACCCCGAGCTGCTGCAGTCCGGCAAACATCCCGGCAAGACCAACCTGACCGATGCCGACAACGCGCTCAACATCCTGCGCTACCTGGACGACACGCCGTGCGCGGTCATCGTGAAGCACAACAACCCGTGCGGCGTCGCCCGCGGCAGCACGCTGGCCGAGGCCTATTTCCGCGCCAACAAGGCCGACCGCCTGGCCGCGTTCGGCGGCTGCATCGCGCTCAACCGTGAAGTCGACCTGGAGACCGCCCGGCTGATCGCCGAGAACTACGCCGAAGTGGTGGTCGCGCCTGAGTTCGGCCCTGGCGTGATGGAGCTGTTCGCGACCAAGAAGAACCTGCGCGTCATGCGCATCAACAACATGGCCCGCCTGACCGCCTACGTGGCGCAGCGCGTGGTCGACTTCAAATCGCTGATCGACGGCGGCCTGGTGGCGCAGTGGTCGTTCGTGCCCGAGGCGCGCACGGCGGCGCAGCTCATGCCGGCCGAGTGCACCCGCAAGGACGGCACGGTCCACCGCATCCGGCGCCTGCCCACCCCGCAGGAGTACGCCGACCTGATTTTCGGCTGGCTGGTCGAAGCGGCGGTCACCAGCAACTCCGTGCTGTATGTCAAAGACGGCGCGACCGTGGGCATCGGCACCGGCGAGCAGGACCGCGTGGGCGTCGCCGAGATCGCGCGCGACAAGGCCTACCGCAAGCTGGCCGACTGGATCGCCTGGGAGAAACACGCCACGCCTTACAACGACCTCGTCCTGAAATTCGGCGAGCCGGGCCGGAGCCTTATGGCCGAGATCGATGAAGAGGTCAAGGCGCGCCGGGGCGGGCTGCCCGGCTGCAGCATGGTGTCGGACGCCTTCTTCCCGTTCCGCGACGGCGCGGAGGTCGGCATCCGCGAAGGCGTCACCGCGATCGTCCAGCCCGGCGGCGCGATCCGCGACTGGGACGTGATCGACTGCTGCAACGACGCCAACGTCGCCATGGTCTTCACCGGCCAGCGCAGCTTCAAGCACTGAGACTTATTTCAGGAACAGCATCGAGCCGACCGGCGGGTAGGTCACGACCAGCGTGCCGGGGCCGGTGATCCATGCGGCCTTCTCCGCCGTGTAGAGCCCGCCGGGCATCGGCGCGCCGTCCACGAAGAGCGCGTGCACATACTGCTTGCCGGCGAAGGCCAGGCTGAGCGTCGCGCCGGATGTGACATGCAGGTCCGTGGCGCGCGGCAGCCGCGCCGCGTCGAGCGCGAGCGTGCCGGCCTCGAGCCGCGTGTCGCCGGTGTAGTCGGCCGTCGCGCCCGCAAGCGCCAGCGTGCCCGCGCCGCGCTTGACGAGCGGCCCGGCTCCGGTGACGGAACCCGCTTCGCAAAGGGCGGCGGCGGCCATGTCGAACGCTCCCTCGCCGCCGAGCGTCACCGCGCCAAGTGCCAACGTCGGGAGGACACTGTCGAGAGCGGCCAGCGCGAGCGTCGCCCCGTCGCCCAGCGCGAGCGCCGGCATGTTAAACCTGCCTTCCGGCACGGGCGAGTCGAGCGTGACCAGACCGGTTGCTCCGGCGGGCAGTTCCAGCGACGCAAGCGAATCGACGGCGGACATGGCGTCGGAC
>JAGOBZ010000449.1 GCA_017999015.1 Kiritimatiellia bacterium | reverse complement strand
TGTGAGCCGGTCAAAAGTGTAGACCGAGGGCGGACGCGGCACTCACGGTGCGTGCACGCACTTCTTCCGCCGACAGCGTCCGGTCGTATAGCTTCACCTCGTCGAGCAGGCCTGAGAAATGCGCCGCGTGGCCGGCGTCATAGTTGCCCAAGCACAGCGGCCGGCTGTTCGGCTGCAGCGGGCCCGGCCGCGCCAGCGTGCCTTGTTCCTCGCCATCCATATAGAGGCGCATCGTCTGACCGTCGAACGTCCCCGCCAGATACACCCAGCGACCGACCGGCAGCGGCTCCTTTCCAGTCAGGTGGTGGCTGAACGACGTCACCGGAACGCCGAAGCAGGGGCGTCCGTCCTGCAGTCCGAGGCGGAAGCCCGACGACGTGCTGCCGCCGAAAATGCGGTTGATGAACCAAACATGCTTTTGCTCCGCGAGATCCGTCTTCACCCAACACGCGACCGAAAAGGCGTTTGAAGGCGAAAGGGCCGTGGCGGGCGCGATCATCGCGCTGCCGCCTTTGCAGACGAGCGCGCGGCCGTCGATGCCCGGCGCGCGGTCGGCGTTCTCCAGATTGCCGCCCAACCCATTGCCTGAATAATCGAGCGTCACGCGGTCATCCTCGGGTTCGTCAAACGCCCACCAGCCGATCAGCCCCGGCTCGTCCGCGCCGGGTTTCGTGACCCGACGCGTCAGGCGCGCGTTCAGCACGGCCTGTTCCGCCGCGTGACGCCGGTAGGCCTTGTCGTACGGGCCCAGCCCGATGTCTTCCGGCAGCAGGTCTTCGTGCGTCCCCGCGTCCGGCGCGAAGACGTTGCGCACTGCGTCGAGATAGCCGAACCCGTACTCGCGGTAGGGCGCAAGATAGTGGCCCTCGCCCCATTCATTCCAGTTGTCGAGCAGCAGCATGCGGCTTCCGAGCTGATCGGACGGCAGCGTGGCGATGAAGGCCTTGGCCTCGCGCAGCAGCTCTTCGAAGTCGGTCGGCGGGATCTTCCAGATGCTGCCTTCGTCGCGCCAGCCGCTCCATGCCTGCGACACGGTCACCACCTGCGGCAGGATGCCCAGTTCCTGCGTCTTGCGGATGGACGCCATCTGGGCCTGGATCGCCTGCTGCGGTGCCGGGCTGCCAGGGATGCCCCAGCAGTAGGCGAAGGTGTAGTCGAGCCCCAAGTCTTTCATCCGCGTGAGATGTTTCGGGTCCAGCCCGCGGTATTCGCCGAGCAGGATCAAGCCGTCAAAACCCACATCGCGGCACGCCTGCCGCATCTTGCCGAAGGCGGCGCGGACGTTCTCCACGCTGCCCAGATCCTTGACCAAGAATTCCGGGCGATAGATGAAGAGCAGCGGCCGGTTGCCGATCTTGAGATAGCCGGGGTGCTTGAAATAGTTCTCGATCCAGTACGGCATCAGGTTTTCGAAAAGATCGCGCTCGTCGGCCACGCCGGCGATGCCTTTCGACTGGTTCTCCCACATGATGGTGAACTTCATCCTATCGGCGAAGCGCGACTTGAAAAGCGCATCGTGGATCGCTGAGCCGAAGCGCATCTTGACCGCTCCGCCTTGACTGGCGCGGTACCAGCAGTAGATGAAAAAGGAGATGCCGTGTTCGACCGCCCACTTCGTCTCCCAGTCCGAGACTTCGGGGTTCTCCTGCGCATAGAAACCCAGCGCGGGCGTGCGTTCGGGGTGCTTCAGCACATTGGCCCAGAGGTTGATTTTGTCTGCCTCCCAGAGCGGACAGTGGTGCGCGCCGACCAGCACCTCGGTCTTGACCGGCACCGGGTCGGGAATGTAGTCGAGCCGACGTCTCGCCATCGGGGGCAGAAAGCGCACCCGGATCTCGGAGCGCGCCCAAGCTCGCCCGCCGTCCTCCAACGAGACCGACAGCACGCTGTCGCAAGCGGCCGCCGCAGTCACAGTCCATGCCACATTCGTTTGAGCGCCCGGCGCCAGCTCGAGCATGCCGGATGTCTGCGGGCCGGTGACCGTCACGCCCTCAGTCATGCCGAGCCTCAGCGTGCCGCCTGCCGTCGCTGCACCCGCGTTGCGGATGACCGCGTGCACCGTCTCGGGCCGGCCCGCGCGGCACACGTTGGCCGTCGGCTCGAAACGTACAATCCGCAGCGCGGCGTCGCCCGCAGCGACCCCTTCAATCGCAAACAGAAGTCCCCCAAGAAAACACCTTACACGTGGCATCCAAGTCATGTTTCCCCCTTGTCTCATTTGAAGACCTCCAAAATAACATGGATTGTCATTCTGGGAAAGCTGTCATGACCCCGGCTGCCAGCCGATTACCGGCTGCGCGATTACCGACTGTGCCTATTTTGCTCTTGCAGGGGGGTAAACGTTCCAGTAAAAATTTGGGTATGCAAAAGCTTTTTGGGACAGATGGTATTCGTGGACAGGCAAACCGCTTCCCTGTCAATGCGGAATTGGCCTTGAAGCTGGGCAAGGCGCTGGGCAAACAGCTTCGCGCTCAGGGCTACGGCAGTGCGCGCGCGGTGATCGGCAAGGACACGCGCCTCTCGGGCTACATGCTGGAAACCGCCATCACCAGCGGCCTCGTCTCGGCCGGCTGCGACGTGTTTCTGGTCGGGCCGGTTCCCACGCCCGCAGTCGCGCACCTGACGCGTTCGCTGGCGGCGGATGTCGGCATCATGCTGACCGCTTCCCATAATCCGTACGACGACAACGGCATCAAGATCTTCAGCCCGCTCGGCTATAAGCTTGAGGATGAAGCTGAAGAGGCCCTGACCCGGCTGATCCTCGAGACCGATCTCAACACCGACGACATCCGCAGCGACCAGCTCGGCAAGGCGTACCGCCTGGACGACGCGCGCGGCCGGTACATCGAATTCGCCAAGAGCACGATCGATAATGCCAAGTTGAGCGGTTATAAGGTAGTCATGGACTGCGCCAACGGCGCGGCCTATGACATCGGCCCCTGGATCTTCCGCGAGCTGGGCGCCGCCCTCACCAAGACCGGCGTTGCGCCGGACGGGCTGAATATCAACACCGAATGCGGCGCGATGCATCCGGAGCGGATGGCTCAGCTTGTGAAGGAACAGGGAGCGGACATCGGCATCGCGCTCGACGGTGATGCCGACCGCGTGATCTTTGCGGACGCCAACGGGAGTATTGTGGACGGCGACCGCGTGCTGGCG
>JAGOBZ010000029.1 GCA_017999015.1 Kiritimatiellia bacterium | reverse complement strand
AGGCGGCGCACGCCACGGCAAACGGCGGGGGTAGAGAGTAGCGGTCAGAGATCAGAGGTCAGAGAGCCTGCGCGTCTGACGTGTGCCAGCAAGGTAGGACAGGCATTCTTGCCTGTCCTCGGTCCCTTCCGGCACTCCCGAGCCTGCCGACACTCCTGGCCAGATCTGACCTCCGACCTCCGATCTCCGATCTCTGACCTCTGATTTTGACCTCTGATTTCCTTCCTCCTTTTTACTTCTTCCTTTTTTCCGTCTGTCGTCGGCTTGACTTCTGGCAGCAGATACAGGACACTGGAATGTCATTTTTTTCATTGGTCGGCGGGCGTTTGTAGGCTCCCCGGCATGGAGGTAAGGCGTGGAAGCACTGGATGTGATGCGGCATAGCGCGGCCCATGTGATGGCCGCTGCGGTCTGTAAGCTGTACCCGGATGTGAAGCTGGATATCGGCCCGTCAACAGAAGACGGATTCTACTATGATTTCGACATGGCTCACCGTCTCTCGCCCGAGGATTTCCCGGCGATCGAAGCGGCGATCAAGGCGCTGATTAAAGCCGGTCTGCCGTTCGAGCGGCGCGAGGTCACGCGCGACGAGGCCGCCGCGCTGCTGTCGGGCCAGCCCTACAAGCTGGAGCGCCTGGCTGACATTCCGGCCGGTGAGGCGGTCACGCTGTATACCTGCGGCGGGTTCACCGACCTCTGCCGCGGGCCCCACGTGGCGACGACCGCCGAGATCGGCGCGGTCAAGCTGATGGCGGTGGCCGGTTCATACTATCGCGGCGACGAGAGCAACCCGATGCTGCAGCGCTTGTACGGCATGGCCGACGTTTCGCAGGAGGCGCTTGACGCGGCCTTGGCGCGGATCGAAGAGGCCAAGCGGCGCGACCATCGCAAGCTCGGCAAAGAGCTGGAGCTGTTCAGCATCAGCGAGGAGGTCGGCCCCGGCCTGGCGCACTGGCATCCCAAAGGCGCGCGCATCCGCGTGGCGATCGAGGACTTCTGGCGGCGCGAGCACTTCCGTGCCGGCTATGAAATGGTTTTCTCGCCACATGTCGGGCGCGCGAAGCTGTGGGAGACCTCGGGTCATCTGGGCTTTTACCGCGAGAGCATGTTCCCGTGCATGAACGTGACCGAGGGCGAGGGCTCGCATGCCGCAGTCGAGCAGTATTTCGTCAAGCCGATGAACTGCCCGTTCCATATCCAGATTTACAAGACGCGCCGCTATTCCTACCGCGACTTGCCGCTGCGCTGGGCGGAACTGGGCACCGTCTACCGTTACGAGAAGGAAGGCGTGCGCCACGGCCTGTTGCGCGTGCGCGGCTTTACCCAGGACGACGCCCATATTTTCTGCACGCCCGAGCAGATCGAGGACGAGGTGCGCGCCACCGTGACCTTTGCCCTGCGCATCCTGCGGCGCTTCGGGTTCACCGACATCACCGCGTATCTGTCCACGCGCCCTGAGAAGGCGGTCGGGCTGCCTGAACGCTGGGAGCAGGCGACGCGCTCGCTCGAGAGCGCGCTCAAGGCGGAGTCGATCACGTATCAGGTGGACGAAGGCGGCGGCGCGTTTTATGGGCCGAAGATCGACCTGAAGATCAAAGATGCGCTGGGGCGGCCGTGGCAGCTCGGAACCATCCAATTCGATTTCAACCTGCCCGAGCGTTTCAACCTGTCGTATATCGGCGAAGACGGCAAGGAGCACCAGCCCTACATGGTGCACCGCGCGCTGCTCGGCAGCCTGGAGCGCTTTTTCGGCATTCTGATCGAGCACTACGCCGGTGCCTTCCCGGTGTGGCTGGCGCCGGAACAGGTGCGCGTGCTGCCGATCACGGCCGGACAGCTTGAGTATGCCCGCGGGATCGAACGGCGTCTGCGCGAGGCGGATGTCCGCATGACGGTGGATGCCGACAACGAGAAGCTCGGCGCGAAGATCCGCAAGGCGCAGCTTGAAAAGGTGCCGTATATGCTGGTCGTGGGCGGACGCGACGCCGAGGCCGGCGTGGTTTCGGTGCGTAGCCGCGCGGACGGCGACCAAGGCGCGATGACACTTGAGGCCTTCATGGAACAGGTGAAGGCCGCTCTGACGGAGTGAGGGAGTAGGCAGGAGCAAGGTCTGGAGGAATGGATATGGCCATCCCGACAGGCCGGCCTTGCGGTACCCCCCTGACTGATGACAAAAACAACATGCCGCGCAAGCGGTTGAACAATGGAGGTGAGCTATCGCTTCGTTTACCCGAGTGAACTTCAAAATCCGTGTCCCGAATGTCCGCGTGATCAACGCCAACGGCGATATGCTGGGCGTGATGACGACGCGCGACGCGCAGCGTCTTGCTGACCAGCAGGGACTCGACCTCGTGGAGGTTTCCCCCAATGCGGAGCCGCCGGTCTGCAAGATCATGGATTACGGCAAGTTCCGCTACGAGGAAAGCATCAAGCGCAAGCAGGCCCGCAAGAATCAGAAGACGACGCTGATCAAGGAGGTCAAGTTCCACGCGAGCGTGGATGCGAACGATCTCGCCCACAAGCTGCGTCAGATGAAAGAATTTCTTGAAGAAGGCCACAAGGTCAAGGTGACGCTCCAGTACCGCGGGCGCGAGAATGCGCACAAGGAACTCGGCGTTGAAGTTGTGCAGAAGGTGATCCAGGAGTGCTCGGCGTTTGCGGTGGTTGAACAGAATCCGCGCCTGATCGGGCGCATGCTCGGATGCATGCTCGCACCCAAGCCCGTCAAGCCTGGACAGGGGCATGCGCCCGCAGCCCCGTCCGCGCCCCGTCCGGCCCAGCCGCCGTCCGCGCCCCGTCCGGCCCAGCCGCCGTCCGCAGTCCCGGCCCCGGCTGCTCCGGCCCCAACCCAGGCCTCGGTTGCCCCAGCTCCGGCTGCTCCGGCCCCGACTGACGGTGCTCCGCAGTGATGAGCATCCAGGAGCGGACCGCGCTCGCGTGTCGTCCGCTCCTGCGCGCGCACTAAGGTGAACAGGCGAGTCGGGAACGCGGGCGCATTTTGGAGCGCGGCGGCTTGCCGCCGCTTTGGAAAGCGGGAGCAAGCTCCCGCACTCCACAAACCGGTCGCAGTCCAACGTCCGTTTTCCGGAGGATGCTATGCGACGCTGTATCCTGCATGTCGATATGGACGCCTTTTTTGCGGCGGTTGAGCAGCGCGACCATCCCGAGTGGCGCGGCAAGCCGGTGATCGTCGGTGCGCCGCCGGATCAGCGCGGCGTTGTTTCGACCTGTTCCTATGAGGCGCGCGTGTTCGGCATCCACTCTGCCATGCCGTCGCGCGAGGCGTATCGGCGCTGCCCGCACGGGATTTTTGTGCGGGGCGACATGGCGCGGTATGCGGAGGCTTCGCACCGCGTTTTCGCCATTTTTGAGCGGTTTTCTCCGATGATCGAGCCGGTGTCGATTGATGAGGCGTTTGTCGATGTGACCGGCTCGCGCCGGCTGTTCGGCGAGGGACCGCGTATCGCTGAACAGATCCGGGCCGCGATCCGCGCGGATGTCGGCCTGACCGCATCGGTCGGCGTGGCCCACAACAAGTTCCTGGCCAAACTCGCCAGCGAACAGGCCAAGCCGGACGGTCTTTTCGTGATGCCTGACGCCCGCGACGACGTGGTCCGGTGGCTGGGCGGGCTGACGGTCGGCGCGCTCTGGGGAGTCGGCTCTGTCACGCGCGAAACGCTCGAACGGCGCGGGCTCCGGACGGTCAAGGATATCCAGAGCGTCGATCTGGAAACGCTCGGCCGCATGCTGGGCGAAAGCTTGGCCGCCCACCTGCACGCGCTGGCCTTCGGCGAGGACTCGCGCGAGGTGGAGCCCGAGTCAGTCGAGAAAAGCTTGTCGCGTGAATACACCTTTCCGGAGGATTGCCGCGACCGTGAGCGTGTGCGGGAGGTGCTTAAAGAATTGTCGGATGAAGTTGGACGCCGCGTGCGTGCGCACGGGCGGTATGCAACGGTGGGGCGTCTCAAGTTGCGCTGGTCCGACTTCCGCACCATCACGCGCCAAGCCCCGTTCGAGACCGCAGTCTGTGACGATTTCACCCTGCGCGCGATGGCCCTGCGCCTGTTCGATGCCGAACGGCTGGTGCAGCCCGTGCGCCTGGTCGGCTTCGGCGTGAGCGGGTTCACCGATGAGCGCCGCGATCAGCTTTCACTGTTTGACGACGCCCCGGCCGTGCGCGAAAAGCGTGAGCGCCTCTGCCGCGCGGTGGATGAGCTGCGCGAACGGCTGGGGGACACCGCGTTGCAGCGCCCTTCGGCCTCGGGTGACCTTTACGCAGATGACAGTGACGGTGCAACGCGCTGATGGAATAAACGGGACATAAGCGGGACCACTGGCTATTCTCATCCGCCTTTATGTGATACCTGCCGCTCAAGGAGGCGGCGAACGATGCTTAAACGTTTTTTGTGGCTGAGTATGTGGGCCATGGCGGTTCAGGCGGATGTGATGTTGCCGGCCGACGAGCCCTCGCGCTGGCAGGCAAGCCCGGACGGTGGCGACGCGCCGTCGGTCACCGCCGCTGAACCCTATCAGGGACGAACCGCGCTGCGGTTTGCGTATGCCAATCGCAAAGGGTATGGCAACAGTATGCTGGAGCCCGTTTCGGTTCCGCCGGAAGCATATGGCGTGCGCTTCAGTCTATTTGTGGAACGGGCGGCATCCGCTTCTGCCATGCACCTCTGGTTCCGAGAAAAGGACGGCGACATGTGGATGTGTCCGGTGACGCCGGAGGACGGAAAACGCATCGGCGAGGTCACCGGCACGTGGCGCTCGGTCTTCATCCCGTTAAACCTGCTTAAACATCAGCCCCGTGGCGACACGAAACGCCATTTCCTCTCTTCAGACCGCATGATGATCGGCTTCAATTTCGGCGATCAAACGGTGCGTATCGCCGGCCTGACTTTCGTCGTACGCCCGGCGGGGACGGTTCCTGACCGCGTGGAGACGCCGGTCTCGCATTCGGCTGAGCCGCGCGGGCGTCGCATCGCGCTGCTTCACGAACCGGGCGCCGTGCGCCAGCCGGGCCACCCCGACCCCGTGCGCCTCGCGCGCCTGCTGCGCGAGGCCGGCTTTTCGCCTGTGATGCTGTCTGCTTCAGGATTGCATCAAAAACAGGCTTTCAGCCGCGACTCGGTGGATCTGCTCGTTCTGCCGAACGCGCCGTTCTTTCCGCTGGCGGCGGTTGACGCCTTCCGGGAGTATTTAAAACAGGGCGGCGCGTTCCTCTCCATCGGCGGATATGCGTTCGATACGCTCCGTTCGTTCGACGGCACAGCGTGGTCGGCGCAGCCGCTCTGGCCCCTGGCCAAAGAACTCGACAGCATCCGGCGCGCGGCGGAACGGCTCAACACGCGCTACGGCGATCCCGGCGATACGATGCGGCTCCATCCCGAACAGCTCGGCGTGTTCGATCCGTCGTTCCTGCTGCGCAACGTCGCGTCGGTGCGGGCTGCGGACGACCAGTTCGTTCTGCCTGCCGCATGGCGCGCGGAGCTTGCGCCGGAAGGTCCCGCAGCCGTCGCGATGACCGGCAATAACAGTCCGGTTTTCCCCGACGTCAACGCGCGCTGGATTCCGCTGCTACAGACGGAAGACCGGCTGGGGCGGCAGCGCGGCCCTGCAGCCGCGCTGGTGCTGAACCACCGGGGACCTTTTGCCGGTTCGAACTGGGGCCTCTTCGGCGTGACCAATCTCGATCTTTTCAATGGCGAGTTTCCGGCGCTCGACAGGCTGTTCGTGGATGTCTGCCGCCGGCTGCTCGCCCCGTCGTTTCTGATCCGGGTGCAGAGTGATTTTGCATGCTACCGCGCGGGCGAGACGGTCGTGCTCTCAGCGCTCGCGAGAACCAACGGCGCCGCCGCCGCGTCGGTGCGGTTTCTCGTGGACGGTGCGACCGTTGCGGACGTGCCACTGGTGGACGGTGCGGCGCGCGCGACGTGGCGCGTGCCGCAGACGGTGCCGGATTTTCGCGAGGTGTGTGCGGAGTTGCGGCTCGGCGGCCGTCCGGTCGATGTGATGCGGAGCGGCTTCGCGGTCTGGAATCCGGCACGGGCCGTCGAGGGGCCGCGCGTGTCGCTGCGCGGCAACTATTTTGATTTCAACGGTCGACCGCTTTTTTTCGGCGGGGTGAACACGACGGGCATGATGTGGTATTCCGACAACGAAGATCCGCTGGTCTGGCGGCGCGATTTCGAGCGCATGGGCGACTTCGCCATGAACACGCTGCGCATCCTGCATTTCTCGCCGTTTTGCAAGACAAACGCGCCGCAGAAGATCGGCACGTCGCTGGATCTGCGTCAACAGCCGGAAAAGACCTGCCGACAGACCGATGCCATCGTGCAACTTGCGCAACCCAATCAGGTCTCGCTCTTCCTTTCGCTGCATGACTGGTTCGCGTTGGATCTCACAGACGAAGAGCTGGCCGCGCAACAGGCGTGGAACCGTTTCTGGGCGGCACGCTACGCGGCCTTCCCCGGGATGCTGTACGACATTCAGAATGAGCCGGGCACGCGGCTTACGCAGGCGGCCGTGCTGCGTCCGCTCTATGAGGCATGGCTGTCGGAACACTACGGGTCAATGGAGCGTGCGCGGTCGGCGTGGCGCGCGAGCGGAGCAAAGCCCGAGATCGACTTCAGCGCGAAAGCGTCAGGCTGGAACGATCTGCGCGCGCGCGATAACGAGCGGTTCCGCGCGTGGGTGTACGCCCGTTGGCAGCGGGAGAACGGGAAAGCGGTCAAGCAGGCCGCGCCGCACGCGCCGGTCACAGTCGGCCACCTGCAGGACCTGACCGCCTCGGAAAAGGTGCTGGATACAACGGGCATCGACTTCTTGAACATTCATCATTACGGGGCGGTCGACCATCTGCGCGGCGTGCTCAAGATGATCGACCGGCGGTTCGAAGGGAAGAGTTTCTCGCTGGGCGAGTTCGGCTCGCGCACAGCGCATGCGGCGCGCAATCAGGGCGTTTGGGGTGATCCTGCCGAGGCGTCGGTCCAACACTATCTGGCGGTCGGGCATTACGCGGTCGGCATGGGCGCTTCGTTCATTGCAAACTGGAGCTGGAAAGATTTTCGCGACTGTGTCTTCCCGTGGGGCATCAACCACGCGGATCTGACCCCCAAGCCGGTACTGGAAGCTTACCGCAACATGATGCTGCTTTTCCGCACGGCGGAGCCGCGCTATGAAGCGCCAGCCCTCTATCTGCTCCTTCCGGACAGTTTCCGGCTCGGGCCGGAAACGGGCCGCATCCATGAGGGATTGCGCCGCGCGACCGACTGGCTGCTCAGCCTCAACGTTCCGTTCGGCGTGCTCAACGAGGGCTCGCTGGATCGCCTGCCGCCCGAGGCGCGGGCTTTGGTCTGGCCGCTGGCGGTGTGCCCCTCCGACGCCTCATTCGAGCGAGTGCAGCGGTTTGTCGGGCAAGGCGGACGGATGCTGCTGACGGGTGATCCGCGCTTTGCCGAAGACCGCACGCCGACGCGGATGGTACGCTTGGAGCAGCTCGGATTGGGTGCGCCAGCAGCGGCCGTCCCGCCTTTTTCGGTGAAGGCTCTGCCGCAGACGCTGTCCATTCGCCTCTCGCGCGACGGTCGCGTGGCGTGGGTGCCTGAGCCGCTCGAACTGCTGGATGACCGCGGCGAGACCGGGCGCGCGCTCTACCGGCGCTTTCTCGATGAAACCGCCGGCGTGGAGCGGTTGCGTGTGACGCCGGATGACGGACATGCGCTAGTTTTTGAAGTCGCGTTGCGCTACGGGCGCGCGGTGGCGGCGGTCAATCAGTCGGAGGAAACGCGCCATCTCGTCATTCCTGCGCGCGGGCGGCTGCCCGAGATACGCGCCGGCGTGGCGGCAGGCAG
This sequence comes from Kiritimatiellia bacterium, assembly GCA_017999015.1. GTDB lineage: Bacteria > Verrucomicrobiota > Kiritimatiellia > RFP12 > UBA1067 > DUPH01. Next base: position 6,830 of record JAGOBZ010000029.1, on the reverse strand, counting down.
GACCCTCTACGTGCAGATCAATGCGCAGGGTGAGGTGGTGGCTGCGGCCGCGCAGCAGGGGCTGACGGTTGGCGGGGCTGAGGTGCTCAAAGCGGGCGGCGATTGGGCGGTGCTATCGCTGTCGGGCGAAGACGTGCGCCGCGCGACGTGTGTGGCGGCTTTCCCGTTCGGGGAAGGGGAGATCGGTCTGTGCCGCGATGCCGGGGCACCGGCCTTGGCGGGTGAGGTCGGCGAATTTCGCGCCGGTGTCTGGACGCGTCTTGAAGAGCAGGCGCTGCAGATGCAGGCCGGTGTAATCTGCGGCGAGGCCGATGCCGCGACCGCGTATGATGTGCGTCTGCTGTCGCTGCCTGCTCGTGTGGCCGAGACACGCACGACAATCGAGCACCTGCTGCGGGTCCGGTCGTTGAAGGCTCCGTGATCCGAGTGGCCGCATAGCGCGCGGCAGTGTGCGCTCTTATACCACTGCCGAAAAGTATATGGACTAAACGGGCGGTCCCACACACAGGGAGGGGCGAGCGTCTGCTCGTCCAAGGGCAAGCAGACGCTTGCCCCTCCCGTGTGTCTGATGCCCGTATATAGTCTAAGAACTTTTCGGCTGTGGCGTTACAGGTGGAACGTCATGCCGTCTGCGGCAAGAACCCAGCCGCGGTCGGACGCGAGTTTTGCCGCCGCTTGAAGATCGGCTGGCCAGAGTGTGCGGGCGACGTGATCGAGCACGCAGGCGGTCCGGCTGTCGACGGCACCGGTCGTGGTGAGCGACGCCATCATCAGCCCGATCATGGCGAGGTCGTTGTGCTCAAAAGCGCGGAAATCGCCGCTGTTCGCGACCGTGGCGTCCCAGATGATCATGTCAAGCCGCCGTTTCCCGATCAGGAGCCGCGCCTGTTTGAGCAGCCAGGCGCCGTCAAGCGCGTAGAGCAGGATCCCGTGCGGCGTTTCGATCAGAAAGTGCAGTGCCTGCTCGGAAGGGTCAGGCAGCAGATGGTTGGCGGGCAGCGCGGTGACGTGCTGTCGGCCTACGTCGAAGACCGTGCCCGCGACGAGCGGACGGCCCGTGTAGCGGCGGTCCGGCAGTGCACGCGCCAGCGTGGCAAGCGCTTGGGGCGAGGCCCAGATGCCGAGTGGCGGCAGGTCGGGGCCGCGCGCTTCCAGCACGTTGCGGATCTGGTCGGGAGCGAAGTGGTCGCCGTGCGAATGGGTGATCAGCAGATCGGTCAGTGCGCGTGGCTGAATATCGAAGCGCGTGAGGTTTGCGAAGCCGGTTGTGCCGCAATCGATCAGAACGTGCCCGTCAATCAGCGTCGCGGCGGAGCCGCGCACGCCGGGCTCGCCGAGCCGCTTCCAGTCGTGATCGGCCGCGCCGGTGCCGAGCGTGCGGATGGCGATCGGCTGCGAGGGATCGTCGGCTGCGGCGCGAGACCTGCGTGCCGGCAGGGCAGCAGCGGCAGCGCCCACTGCGAACGTACGTGCGAGAAAGCGGCGGCGGGAGAGGCTGTTTCTCATGGGGCCTCCTCCGGCGTGCCTGTGTCGTGAGGTGGGGGCAGCAGGCTGTCGAGTGCGGAGAACTGAGAAAAGATTGACGGCTTGAGGGTGTCCTTTTGGGCGCGCGCACCTTCGTAGTAGCCGCCCAGCAGGGTCTTTTCGTGCTCGTGGTCATGGCAGTAGATGCAGAGCAGTTCCCAGTTGCTGCCGTCCGGCGGATTGTTGTTGTGGTTATGATCCTTATGGTGGACGGTCAGCTCCTTGAGGCGTTTGCTGTCGAAACTGCGGCCACAGCTTGCACAGACGTGCGGCAGGACGCGCAGCGCTTTCTCGCGATAGCCTTCTTGGCGCGCGGCGATGTCGCGGCGGAGTTCGGCTTGCAGTTGGGCGCGGCGTTCAGGGGACGCTGGCGTTTGAGGTTTCATAGCGGATTGGCCTGTTGTGTGGCGCCGAGCGCGCGGGCGGCGGCTTCGGCGGCGTTTTCACCGTCAATCGCGGAGGAGAGTATGCCGCCTGCGTAACCCGCGCCTTCGCCACACGGGTAGAGGCCCTGAAGGGAGATGTGCTGCAGGGTTTCGCGGTCGCGCGGAATGCGAACCGGCGCGGAGGTGCGCGACTCGACGCCGACCAGGACCGCCTCGCGCGTGACAAAGCCGCGCAGCTTGCCTTCAAAGGCCTTCAACCCCTCGCACAGGCGCGTGCCGATCGCTCGCGGCAGCCACGCTGCCAGGTTCGTGGCGTAGAGGCCGGGGATGTAGGAGCTTTCCGGAAGATCCTGAGAGGCCCGCCCAGCCAGAAAATCGGTGACGCGTTGCGCCGGCGCGGTCTGGCCGCCGCCGGCGTGGTTGAAGGCCTCGTGTTCGAGGGCCTGCTGGCAGCGGAGGCCGGCCAGCGGACCGTGCTGCGGCACGAAGGCGGTCAGATCTTCAGTCCGGATTTCGACGACCAGTCCGGCGTTGGCGAACGGCGAATTGCGCAGGGAGGGGGACATGCCATTGACCACGACTTCGTTGAGCGCGGTGGCGGCCGGCACAATAAAACCGCCCGGGCACATGCAGAACGAGTAGACGCCACGTCCCGCGGCTTGGTGGACTAAGGAGTAGGCGGCGGGCGGAAGAAAAGCCATCTGAGGATCGCGGTGATACTGGATCTCATTGATCAACGCTTGAGGGTGTTCGATGCGCACGCCCATCGCGAAGGATTTGGCTTCCAAAGCGATTTTCTCTCGAAACAGCAACTCGTAGATGTCACGTGCGGAATGGCCGGTGGCCAGGATCACGGCACGGGCTTCAAGGGTGTCGCCGCGCTGCGTGGTCACGCCGAGAATGCGTTGGTTGCGGATCACGAAACCATTGGCGCGTGTGTTGAAGAGGATATCGCCGCCTGCCTGCCGGATGGTGCGGCGCAGGCCCGCGACGATGGCGGGCAGGCGGTCGGAACCGATGTGCGGATGGGCTTCGTACAGAATCGACTCCGATGCGCCGTGGGCGTGGAGCAGCTCCAGCGCGCGGCGGTTGTCGCCGCGTTTCTTGGAACGCGTATAGAGTTTGCCGTCGGAGAAAGTGCCGGCGCCACCTTCGCCGAAACAGTAGTTGGACTCGGGGTTGAGCGCGTGCTCGCGGTGGATCAAGGCGATGTCACGTTTTCGTTCGCCGACCTCCTTGCCGCGTTCAAGCACAATCGGCTTGAAGCCGCGTTCGATCAGGCGGAGCGCCGCGAAGAGGCCTGCTGGGCCGGCACCGATCACGAGCACGGGATCACGGTGAGACACATCGGGAAAATCAAACTGCGCCGCCGCAACAACCGGAGTCGGCTCATCCGACACGACCTGTACGCGCAGGTTGACGATCAGATGCCGGCGTCGGGCATCTACAGATCGGCGAATGACGCGGAGGTCCGTGATACGGTCGGGGCTGACACCCAACTCCTGTGCAGCATGAAAAGCAAGGCGCTCGGGGTCGGCGGAATCACAGGGGGAGAGGGCGAGGTCCAGAGTTTTTTGCATAAGCGTTGTCGTTATCCTCACTGTGACCGTCAGCCTGACCCGCGCATCGCGGGGTGTTAGGGGATGCCGATCAAACACGTTTACAGGAAGTGTTCTAACAATGCCGCAGTATACCCGCGCGTGGGCGTTTTACGCAAGCTGCGTTCGAGCATCTTGACCCACACGGTTCAACCGGTTATCGTACTCAGCAATTGGAGGTGGCTGTCATGCGTGGTTTATGGGTTGTGCTTTTTTCGGTTTTGTGGTGGACGGTCGGCGCTGCGGATCTTTCCGCTGTGCGAGTCGCCGATCCGCGCAACATCGTTAACGGTTTGCGCATACCGAGTGAAGGTTATGCGGATCAGCCGTACGTCGTTGTCACATCGAACGGGACCTGGGTTTGCACACTGACGACCGGAAAGGGGCTGGAGGGACAGCAGGGGCAGCATGTCGTTGCGACGGTTAGCCGCGATCAAGGCAAGACCTGGTCGGAGCTGGTCCCGATCGAACCCGATAGCGGCCCCGAGGCCTCATGGGTCACGCCGCTGGTCACGCCATACGGACGAATCTATGCGTTCTACACGTACAACGGCGACAATATCGTGACACTCCCCGGATCAGACCGGCGCGTGCGGTCCGATACGCACGGATGGTACGCCTTCAGATATTCTGACGACGAGGGTGCGACGTGGTCGGCGCAGCGCTTCCGCATTCCGATTCGCGTGACTGCGGTCGACAGGAAAAATCCGTGGCGCGGCGAGGTCTGTCACTTCTGGGGCATCGATAAGCCGAAAACCCAAAACGGCAAAGTCTATTTCGCGTTCACCAAGCTCGGCCAGTATTTTATGCGGGACGGAGAGGGGTGGGTGGTGGAGGCGTCGAACATTCTGACGGAACGCGACCCCGACAAGCTTGATTTCCGTCTGTTGCCGGACGGTGACAACGGTATTCGTAACCCGGCGTTGGGCAGTGTCCAAGAGGAACACAACCTGGTGCCGCTCGCCGGGAACGATCTCCTCTGTGTCTTCCGCACCGAGAACGGCGCACCTGGGCAGAGCTACAGCCGGGACAACGGGCTCACCTGGACGTTGCCCGAACCCATGACGGTGGCTCCCGGGCAACGGGCGTTCAAGACGCCGCGCGCCTGTCCCAAAGTGTTTGTGACGTCAGAGGGCAAGCATCTCTTCTGGTTCCATCATCACGGCGGCAAGTCCTGGGCGGGGCGTAATCCGGCCTTTCTAGCGGGCGGCGTGAGACACGCCGACGGCTTTATCCGTTGGTCGGAACCAGAACTGGTCCTGTTCGACGCCAACGTGGCGATCCGCATGAGCTATCCCGATTTGATCGAACACGAAGGACGCTTCTGGCTGACAGAAACGCAGAAGACGGTGGCGCGTGTCCACCCGCTTGACCGCACCCTGCTGGACGGTTTGTGGAACCAGCACCAGGTCAAGGGTGTATGCACCAACGGGTTGCTCCTGGAAAAAATCGATGAGGGGCATGCCGCATCGCGCCCCACGGTGCCGCGCGGGTTCGGCGACATGGCGAACGGCGGGGCGACGATTGAGCTGTGGCTGGACTTGGCTGATGCGGGATCGGGGCAAACCCTGTTCTCGACCATGGCGGATGACGGCCGCGGGGTGCGTGTTGTGACTTCGGAGTTGGGCGGACGCCCCACGCTGGCGATCGAACTCGGAGATGGCTCGCGGGCTGCGGTCTGGCACACCGATCCCGGAGTGATCCAGGCGGGGAAGCGCCATCACGTTGTTTTCGTCTGTGATTTTTCGGCCGCAGTGATTACCGTCATCGCCGATGGCGTTTTCTGTGATGGAGGAACGGCGCGCCCGTATGGCTGGGGCCGTCTGCCGCTGGAGATGGGGGATGTGAACGGAACCTTCCAGGCGTTCCTTGCGCCGTCCGTGCTGGGCCTCAGGCTTTACGACCGCGCCCTGCGAACCACTGAAGCGATAGGCAATTATCGTGCGGTGACGAGCCCGCATTGAAAACCGATTTGTTACGTGGCTGAGGGCGAGGCGCCCCCTCTTCCAGTCTTGCGTATCTCTATCCGCAGATTACACAGATTGAACATCATCTTCTGGCGGCTTCTGACATTCAAAAATCAAACAGGAGCTTTATGAAGGCCAAACGCAAAGTGAGTTGGGTGGTGGGTGCGTTAATCTGTGCAATGGCAGGTGCGGGTATGGAGCACCTCAGGTACAGTCTGTCTGTGGCAGTGCCCGAGGCCGGCGGTGGCGGTGTTCCAGAAACCGTCCGCGCACCGGAAGCGCCGGTCCGTGGTGTGGCTGTCCGCGACGAAAGCGCTAAACGTGATGCCGATGTCTTGCGCCGACGCGTGAGTGATTTGGAGAAGGCTTTGGCCGAGTACGAAACGGCGCGTGTGCAACAGCCCGAACCGCCGCAAGAGGCCGAGCCGGGCAAAGAGCAACGCGGGGATCGCGGCCGACGCCAGTCGTGGGAAGAACGTATGGATCAGATGCGGCGTGAGAATCCCGATCAATATGCCGATATGCAGCGCCGACGCGAGGATTTCCGCCAGAATATGGAACAGCGCGTGCGTGACCGTGAAGATTTTCTGGATGCGATCGATGTCGCGGGGATGACGCCTGAACAACGACAGAACCATGAGCAACTGTTGGCCACCGTAGCCCGCATGAACGCGCTGATGGCGGACATGATGGAAAACGGGCGCCCGCGCGGCGAAGAGGGCGAAGCCGTGCGGCATGAGATGCGCGAGGCCATGATGAGTCTGGGCCAACTCTACGAGTCAGAACGTCGCTATCTGCTGGAAGCGACCGCAAAAGCGGCCGGGTATTCAGGCGACGACGTCCAGGCATTCAGCGAGCACATCCAGACGATCTTTGAACAGACCTCCATGATGCCGGGCGGCTTTGGGCCTCGCAGGGGCAGGGACGGGCCGTCGTCTGCGGGGGCGCCGAGAACTGACAAAACTGAACTGCGTTGAGGAGGAGGGAGGAATTGTCGAAACCAGAAACCTGAAACCTGGAACTCAACGGTCAGTGAAACGGGCATACGCCCGTATCCCCGCCGTCGCCAGGTTCGAGGTTGAAGATTTTAGCCCGTACTGGCACAATATCACTTGGTTTTAATTCGGGCATACGTGCGGTAACGGGGTGTCGCTTTATGGACCATTTATCCTCGCAAATCCGAGAGGGTCTTCAAAACGGCGATCTCGTCTACTATCTCGGTCGCGCATGCCGACTTTGCGTGACGCATTCGGTCTGGAAACGGGTCAGCCTGGAGTCGGATGTGTTGCATGTGGCGTTGGCACACGATGCGGATGGTGAACGCGTCAGACGGCTGGTCGACGAGTGGTTTGTGC
>JAGOBZ010000448.1 GCA_017999015.1 Kiritimatiellia bacterium | reverse complement strand
GTCGCCGTGATCGGCGTCGACAACGACGAAGAGATTTGCGAGGGGACACACCCGACACTCTCCAGCGTCGGGATCGACTTTTTCGCCGCCGGACAACTTGCCGCCGAGACGCTTGACAGGCTGATGTCCAAGCGTGTGCGCGGCCCTCTTTTCGCCCGTTACCCGCCCTGTCGGGTCGTGCGGCGCGAGTCGACGCGGCGTTTCGCCCGTCTCGACCGGACGGTCGCGCAGGCGGTCGAACTCATCCGCCGCGAAGCCTGCAACGGTCTTGCCGCGCGCGAGGTGATTACCCTCTTCGGCTGTTCGCGGCGAATGGCCGAGATCCGCTTCCGTGCGGCGCTCGGGCGCTCGATCCTGAGCGAGATCCGCAACGTTCGGCTTGAAACCGCCAAGACGCTGCTCGCCAACCGCACCACACAACTCGGTTTCATCGCCAACCGGTGCGGCTATCGTTCGCTCGCCGCGTTCTCGGTCTTCTTTCGGACTGAAACAGGAGTCACGCCCTCCGGTTGGCGCAACGGGCTGCGGTGACAGACCGCGCGTTTCCGGTGAAAAAGATGCGCAAGACTGGGGGCGCGGACAGCCCCGTCCGCAGGAGAAAAGCCCGGGGCCGGGTTGCCCCGGCCCCGGGCGCTGCATAACAGGAGTGGTCGATATATATTCTTTCGCTGTGTGGTCTTCGTCATGTTTAAATCGTGTGTCAAGCACCAGGACAACGTGGTCCTGGAACGCGCGTCTCAGTGGACGCGTATCAGCGTGCCTTTCGCCTTGCCGTGCAGAACCCTCAGCACGCCGTTTCCGGCGAAGCGCGTGTCGTCCACATACTCGGCGCCGCTGCCGGTTGCGCCGTAGGTGCCGGGATACATCGGCTCGCCGCCGAAGAAGAACCAGCCGACCGTCTCGTCGATGCCTGCGGCGAGGCTGATCTTGGCGCTCCCCGCGCCCGCGGGCGCGAGCCGCACCGTCGCGTCGTCCGAGAGCATGGAGGCAGATGCGCCTTCTAGCGCCAGCGTGCCGGTGCCCTCCACCGTGATGTTCGTGCAGGCCGTCCCCAGCGAGCCGTAGTCGCCGGCCACCGTCAGCGTGCCGGCCTTGACCGTGACGCCGCCCGAGGTCGTGGTGCCTCTGTCCATCTCGTTGGTCAGCGTCAGGGTGCCCGCGCCGCGCTTGACCAGGCTGACCGCCCCGGCGAAGCTGCCGCCGTACGTGGTGTTGATGGTCTGATCAACGGTCAGTGTCGCGGGTGCCGCGCTGAAGATCACGGAGTTGGTGCTGACCGCGTGCGTGCTCAGCGAGCGGCGGACCGTAAGGTCGTAACCGTTGAGGTCGACGTTCGCGATTCTGCCGTCGCCGCCGAGGATGAGGTTCCCGAGATACTCAAACGCTTCCTGAGCGCCGATCCGCACGTTCGCGTTCATATAGAAGGTTCGGGCAACGTTGCCGGTCGCCGCGATGACCACCATGCCCCCGCTCTTGCCGTTGGCGTAGAAGGCGTGCGCATACACGGGCTTCTCGCGTAGGGTGACGGTTCCGCCGCCGTCCGTCGCGAGAATGCAACCCGCCGCTGAAGCATCCGCCGCGATCCCGCCCGTAATGTCCAGCGTCGCGCCGGCGGTTGAAGATCTGATGCGCACACTGTTGTTCAGGCCGGCGATCGGGCCCGTCAGAACGTTCGTGCCTTTGACATTTTGGAGGGTGCCCACGTAGCCCAGCGTCGCGTCCCCGTCCAGCACGAGGGGCTCGGCAATGGTCAGGCCCGTCGTCTCGCTTTGGGTGTCGATATACAGATAACTGCCGTTCTCGACGAGGGTGTCGCCGGCCGTGCTGCCCAGCACGTCGCCGCTGCCTCTGATGTAAAACACGCTTCTGTTCTTGAGCACCGTCTTGCCGGAGTACGCGTTTTGGTTCTGGGGGATCACCGCCGACACGCTTCTGCTGGGGTTGCACACCGTCAGCCCGAACCCGTTGCCGCCGTCCGACACCGGCTGCTCGAAATAAACGTAGCCGTTCGTGAGGGTGATGAACTGGTCGTCGGCCAGCGTCACCGGCACCCTGATCCGGTTATAACGGGTGGCGGCCGGGCCGGGGATCTCGATCCCGCCGCGGCCGAGCGTGAGACTGCCGCCCCCGCCGATGTTATCAAAGTGGAAGTCGCTGCTGGGCCAGTTGATGACCACCTTATAGAACGAGGCCGCCACGTCGACGCCGGCCGGACCGGCGCCGGTGCCGAAGACCGCCCGTTCATTGCCATTGTACGCCGGCAAGGTGTCGCCCGCCCAGTTCTCCTTGGTGGACATCAGGGTGTCGGCCCCTCCTTGGTCCCAGACGACGTCCGTGTAGGCGACCGCAGGGTCTTCGGTCACTTCGAGCAGGCCCCCGCCGCTGAAAAAGTCGTCGTTGATGTGCGCCGCGCCGCTGCCGGTCGCGCCCCACGTGCCGGATGCCTGCTGCGCGCCGTCGATGTAGAAGCGCGCGACGGTCTCGGTGACGCCCGCGCGGACGTCGATCTTGCCGTTCGCCAAGACGCCGCCCGTGAAGACGTTGATCTCCGACGTGTCGGGCAGGCCTGCGCCGTTGTTCAGGGTCAGGGTGCCGCCGGGCAGGATCCGGACCGCCGGGATCGCCCCGAAACCGCCGGCGCTGCCGTCCGCGTTGCCGAGCGCCAGCGTGCCCGCCGCGACCGTGACCCGGCCCGAGGTCGTCATCGGCGTGAGGTTGGTCAGGGTCAGCGTGCTGGCGCCGGTCTTGTAGAGGCTGACCGCGCCGGCGATGTCGCCCCGGAACGTGGAGTTTTGCTTCTGGACCACGGTCAGGACCGCAGGGACCGCGCTGGTGATGACGTGGGTGCCGGACGGTTGCACGACAGATTCGAGCGGGCCGACCGTCTGGCAGAGGCCGTTGAGGTCGAACAGGCTCGTGTCCTTGTTCCACCAGCTTACGCCGAACCGCAAGATGCCGTAGGGTGCCAGCGCGTTGGGCGCGGTCGCCAGCACCGTGCTGCCGGCGTAAGTATGGAGGGCGGCGTAGGTGTTGCCGGACTCGGCGAGCACCACCCTGCCCCCGTAGGAGGTGTAGAAGCCCGCGCCGTTGCCCAGGAACAGCGGCCGGTTCGTGACGACGATTTCCGCGCCGGGCGACGCCTCGAAGGTGAAGGTCCCGGT
>JAGOBZ010000447.1 GCA_017999015.1 Kiritimatiellia bacterium | reverse complement strand
CTTTACAACAGGCCGCACGCCATATCCGCATACCGGAACGTGAACTGTTCCATCTTGTGCAGCGCGACGAGATCCCCTTCATCCGGCAGGGTGACGACGTGGTCTTCGAACACCGTATGCTTGACGACTGGGCACAGCGCCGAATTCTGGGACTCCCCGGTCGCATGCTCTCGGAACACCACCGTCAGGAGACCGCGGTCCGCACCGGCAAGGATTCGGCCGACATCCTCATCGAACGCCTCTGTCGGCCCGAATGGATCAATCCTGCCTTATCAGCGAAAACCAAACCGGGCGTGATCCGCGATATGGTTGCCCTCGCAGTCACCACGGGCCTGCTCTATGACGACGCCGCCTTGCAACGCGAGATCGAAGAACGCGAGAGCGCCGGTTCCACCGCGATCGGCGGCGGTGCCGCCTTCCTGCACGCGCGCTATCATGACCCCTACTACACCTCTGACTCCTTTGTGGTGCTTGGCAAGACCGTGCAGCACATCTTCTTTGGGGCGCAGGACGGCGCCCAGACCGACCTTTTCTTTCTGATCTGCTGCACCGACGACGCACTGCATCTGCACGTCTTGGCTCGGCTCTGCATGTTGGCGCATGGCACCTTGCTGCTTTCTGACCTGCGCGCCGCCACGACGGCCGACGAGATGTACCACACGCTGCGGCGCGCTGAACTCGAACTGTTGAAAGCCATGTGATCCCGTGCCGTGCATGCGGCACAAACGGCGGATACCGAATCACCAGCCCGGCGCAACACCGACACCAGCCCTACTTAGTAAAGTGAAGACGTGGCCATACGCACCAAACAGGAGTATTCTATGTTGACTCTCGCGCCCTCACTCCGATTCAGAATTCTACTTGGCACCGCATGGGCTTTGGCGACCGCCGCGCTCACGGCCACCGCGCAAACCCCGCGTGATTTCGCGGTCGACCTGCGCGCGGCGGTTTCCGACACCGCACCGTGCATCACCCTCTCCTGGTCGCTGCGCCAGGCCGCGAGGATCTCCTCCCAGACGCTCCATCGGCGCGTCAAGAACGCCGTCGGACTGCCGTGGGAACTCCAGGCGACCCTCGCCACCAACGACACCGCCTTCGCCGACACCAGTGCTCAGCCGGGCGTCGAGTATGAATACTGGCTGCAGCGCACATTCTCCGGCCTCTCTCCCTCCCCGGCCGTCGGCTACCTGAGCGCCGGCGTGAAGGTGCCCGAAACCCACGCGCGCGGCACCCTGCTGCTGGTGGTCGACGACACCCTGGCCGCGCCGCTGGCGCCGGAGATCGCGCAGCTCTCGACCGACCTCGCCGCCGACGGCTGGACCGTGCAGCCCCTCACCGCGCCGCGCGCCGGCACCCCCGCCGCCGTCAAGGCGCTGATCCAGTCGGCCTACGCCGCCGACCCCGCGCAGGTCAAGATGGTCTACCTGCTGGGCCATGTGCCGGTCCCCTACTCCGGCAACATCGCGCCGGACGGGCATGGCGACCACATCGGCGCCTGGCCCGCCGACGGCTATTATGCCGACATGGACGGCATCTGGACCGATACCACCGTGAACAACACCAGCGCCTCGCGACCGGCCAACGACAACATCCCCGGCGACGGCAAGTTTGATCAAAACCACCTGCCCAGCGCCACGGAACTGATGGTCGGACGCGTCGATCTGCACAGCATGACCAAAGCGCCATCCTCCGCCGCCACCGAGCTTCTCCTGCTGCGGCGCTACCTGCGCAAGGCTCACGACTACCGCCACAAACAGGGCGCCTATGCCGCCATTCCGCGCCGCAGCCTGATCCGCGACGGGTTCGGGTACTTCAGCGGCGAGGCCTTCGCCATCGGCGGCTGGAGCTGGGCTTTCACCACCGTCGGGCTGACGGTCGACGAGGCCCCCAGCGGCCAGTGGTTTTCGGCCGCCTATGCCGGCGGCAAGGATTATCTGGTCGCCTATGGCAACGGCGGCGGCAGCTACGAGAGCGCCAGCTCGGTCGGCACCACCACCGACTTCGGGCTGCGTACCAGCCGCGCGGTCTTCACCAGCCTTTTCGGCAGTTACTTCGGCGACTGGGACGCCAACAATGACTTGCTGCGCGCGCCGCTGGCCGGCAACGCCACCGGCGACTCGCTCGGCCTGACCTGTTTCTGGGGCGGGCGCCCCAATCGTTTCATGCACCACCTCGGCATGGGTGAAACCGTGGGCTTTGCCACCCTCGTCTCGCACAACTCCAGCTTCTGGAGCGTCCGCTATCAACCCAGCACCTACGCCGGCGTGCACTGCGGCCTGATGGGCGACCCCGCCCTGCGCCTGCACGCGGTGGAGCCGCCGCGCCATCTGCGCGCCGCCAGCGCCGACTCGCAGATCACCCTCGCGTGGAACGCATCGTCAGAACCAGCTCTTCAAGGCTACCACGTCTACCGCGCGCCCACGCCCACCGGCCCCTTTACCCGACTGACTGAAGACCCCTTGACGGCCACCACCTACACAGACGCAACCGTGGCCGCCGGCCTGACCTACACCTACATCGCGCGCACGCTGAAGCTCGAAGCCTCCCCCGGCGGCTCCTACTACAACCTCAGCGTCGGCTCCGCACTGACGCTGACCGCGCGCGCCGCCTCCAGCGCCGTCCCCTCCAACCCCACCGCCCTGACCGTCACGCCGGACAGCGCCGTACAGGCGACACTCACGTGGACCGACACCTCCGCGATCGAAACCGGTTTCCGCATCGAGCGCCGCACCGATGCCGCAGGCACTTTCAGCCTGCTCGCAACGGTCGCCGCCGACACCGCCGTGTACCTCGACCCCGGCCCTTTCACGCACGGCAGCACCTACGCCTATCGCGTGATCGCCACGAACGCCGCCGGCGACTCGGCCGCCTCGGCTGAAGCCTCGTTCGACGCAATCGCCGGACACTTCACCCTTCCAACAACCCGCCTGAAGGTCAGCAAGACCGCCGGCAACGCCATGCTCAGCGCCGACCGCTTCGGCGGCGTGAACGGCGCCTGCTCGGTGAACTACGCCACCGCCGACACCTCCGCCCAGGCCGGCACGCATTATTCGCCCACGAGCGGCACACTCGCTTGGACGGACGGCACGACCGGCTCCAAAACCGTCACCGTGCCCGTCGTCAACACCGCCACACCCCAGCCCGCGCGCCAGTTCACCCTCACCC
>JAGOBZ010000028.1 GCA_017999015.1 Kiritimatiellia bacterium | reverse complement strand
GTCGTTGCTATCGACACCGTCAACCACGCCTTACCTCTAGCCGATGCCCTGCTTGCCGGCGGGCTGCCGGTGGTTGAAATCACCTTTCGAACCCAGGCGGCGGCCGAGGCCATACGCATCCTTTCAAGTGAGCGTCCGGGCCTGATCGTCGGAGCGGGCACCGTGCTCACACCTGAAACGGTGCAAACCGCCGTCGATGCAGGCGCCCAATTTGCGGTCGCGCCCGGCTTTAATCCGCGCGTCATTCAAGCCGCAGGCGAAATGAACCTTCCTTTCGTGCCGGGCGTCGCGACGCCAAGCGATATTGAAGCCGCACTTGAAAGCGGCTGCCGCTTGTTAAAGTTTTTCCCGGCCGAAGCAGTGGGCGGCACCCGGCTACTCTCCGCTCTTTCCGCGCCTTATCGGCATACCGGCGTACGTTTCATGCCGACAGGCGGCATTTCCCCGGCGAATCTGGACAGTTATCTTGCGCTCGACACGGTGGCCGCCGTCGGCGGAACCTGGATCGCCAAGAAAGAGGACATGACACAAGGCAACTGGGATGAGATCGCCGGCCGATGCCGTGAGGCTTGTGCCCGTGCCCATGCAGTACGTAACGGAAAACGGTAACGTTTATGAGCACGGTAAAATTCAATTGCCCGCACTGCCAACAACGACTCGGCGTAGCCGAAAATCTGCTCGGGCAGAAAATTTCGTGTCCGACCTGCAAAGGGCACATCAAACTGCCTGCGGCACCGACGCCACCGCAGACGGAGCCGCTCAGCCCTCCGGCGACGCCCCCCACCTTGGAGCCTCAAGTTGCTCCAGCCGCTGCGACGCCCCCGATGCCCCCCTTCCAGCCGCCGGAACCGCCACAGGCGGCGATCCCAGTGGAAAAACCGAAGCCCAGTTTCAGCAGCACCACGGTTCCTGTCACCCTGAGCAACGGCGACATTACGTTTTACTGCCCGAATTGTTCCTGCAAGCTCATTGTCACCGAGCGTGCGGCCGGCAAGCAGATCGCATGCCGCAAATGTAACGCGCAGGTTACAGTGCCGGGCAAGGTCATTCCGCCCGACCCTGCCGGACGCCAAACCGTCAACCTCACTTTCCGGCAGGACGCGCAGGCATCGTTGAGCGATCTTGTGAAACGTGTCCGCGAAGGCGATATGGCCGCTGTCAAAGCTGTATTGGCCTTTGGCCCGAACGCCGTGCCCGCTGTCATTGAAGAACTTGAAAATTCTTTCGACGAACCCAAAGAGAACAGAGCGGCAGACTGCATGGCTGATATTCTTGTCAAAATCGGAGTGGCCAGTGTCAAACCGCTCATCAGCAAACTCGGTAAGAGCCGCCGCGCCTACTATGCGTTGGGACGGATCGGATCTGAAGAGGCCTTAGAAGCTTTGATCCGCGAACTGACCTCTGTCAACTGGCGGCGCGTTGAGGCCGCCTGCATCGGACTGGGGTTGACCGAAAACCCGAATGCCGCCTATGTGATTGCGCACCTTGAAAACACGCGCAAAACGACACGGGTCGGCGAAGTCTTCGCAGCGGCCGGCAGCGCAATGACCGCCCTGCAACGCCGTTTGGCCACGCGGATGTAGTAGAACTCTGTGTGTTTCGCGTCAGAAATCCAAGGAAGAAGGTTTGCCTTATACCTGCCGATTTCAGGCGTAAACGCGAGAACTGTGCACGATGCCGCTCGAATGCTTGACAACACCGGTCCCATCCGATTATTTGCATGACGAATCGCGAAAGTGCGGTTCTGCCGAGGCGATCGCCTTCCCGAGGAGCGTGCATGAACTGACCGGTGTGCTCAGAAAGTCGGCCCTCCTTGGCCAGCCTTTAACGATTCAGGGCACCCGAACAGGGATCGCCGCCGGTGCGGTGCCCGACGGCGGCCTGATTATTAGTCTCTCGCGCATGGATGCGGTCGTCGGCCCAGGCTCCGGGATCGCAACACATCCGACCGTCGTCGTCCAGCCCGGCGTCTCGCTGTCCGCCTTGCGTCGGCACCTCGCATCCGCTTTCCCCACACACCTGTTCACCCCTGATCCCACCGAAACATCCGCCAGCATCGGCGGCATGGCGGCTTGCAACGCATCAGGCGCCTGCTCCTTTGCTTACGGCCCGACACGCGCACACATTGAGGCGCTCACCGTGGTTTTGGCCGACGGCGACACGCTTGTCCTGCGCCGCGGCCATGACAAGGCTGACGGAAGCAGGTTTTCTCTCACCACCGATCGCGGGCGTCTGATTTCCGGTGAACTTCCGCACATCCCCATGCCGGCCGTTAAAAACTCGGCCGGGTATTGGGTCAGGCCAGACATGGACCTGCTGGACCTGTTTGTCGGCAGCGAGGGCACGCTCGGCATCCTTGCGGAAATCGAATTGCGCCTGCAGCCTAAACCTCTCCAGACACTCGGCATCCTGTGCTTTTTTGCCGATGAAACCGACGCGCTGGCCTGCGTCCAAGCGCTCCGCGCTGCGGCTGCCGCCGCCGTGCCCCACACTCTCGCCGCCATCGAGTATTTCGACGCGGACGCCTTGCGGCTCATCCGCACCAGCACCGCGCATACCGGCCTGCTGTTGCCGCCTTCAAAACCCGAATGGAACGTCGCCCTCTATCTGGAATGGGCGTTGTCGTCCGGTGCGGCATCTCCCGCCGAACTGACCAGCAACGTCCTCGTGTCGTGTCATGGGGATCCGCGCGACACCTGGCTCGCTTCGGATGCGCCGTCGCTCGACAAGCTCAAGACCTTCCGCCATGCGGTTCCGGAACAGGTCAACGCATTGATCGCCGAACGCAAACGCCACCATCCTGACCTCACCAAGCTTGGAACCGATTTTTCCGTCCCAGACGACACCCTGCCAGACATCATGCGCCTCTATCGTCGTGACCTGGCGACCGCACGACTCGAGCATGTGATCTTCGGCCATATCGGCAACAATCATCTCCACGTCAACATCCTGCCGCGCGATATGACCGAGTACGCAGAAGGAAAACGGCTTGTCCGCTCTTGGGCGGAGCAAGTGGTCGCCTGGGGCGGCAGCGTCTCGGGCGAACACGGGATCGGACGCCTCAAAAAGGAGTTGCTGGCGGTTATGGCCGGCCCCGAAGGCCTTGCTGGCATGCGCCGCCTTAAAGCGATTTTTGACCCGGCAGGCCGGCTCAATCCCGGTCGGCTGATTGACTGACTGCCCCCCCGCCACCTCAGCTCAGCGACCAAGGACTGCGCGGCGTGCGCCCCAGCAGGGCCGCCGCCGCAGGATCGTTGAGAATCTGTTCCGTCTCGGGATTCCACTTGATCGTGCGCCCGGTCAGCATCGCGATCTGACCGAGATGCCCGATGCTGGCCGAACGGTGCGCGACCTCGGCCGGCGTCAGCGTCGTATCGCGGTTCTTCACGCAGGCGATGAAATCACGCTGATGCCCCGGGCTGCGCAAACGCAATTCGCCCGCCTCGATCTTACTGTCGCGGAGCGCCGGCGACGAGGCGTCGTAACGGCCGCGGTCCACCCAGATCCACGCCCCGTTCTCGCCGTACCAGGTCGTGCCGCTCTTGACCTGCGAACTGTCAGCCACCGTCAGCTCGACACCGTCGGCATACCGGCACGTGTAGCGGTAGGTCTTGGGCGAGTCGTAGATGCCGTCCGGCTCGAACGGCGCATACCCTTCAAACGAAACCGGGCCGGTGGCGTCACGGCCAAGCCCCCACTGCGCGATGTCGGCATGGTGCCCGATCCAGTCCATCATCTGGCCGCCGCCCCATTCCAGCACCCAGCGCCAGTCCCAGTCATACACGCCTTGGAACGGACGGAACGGCGCCGGGCCCAGCCAGAAATTCCAGTCCAGTTCCGGCGGCACCTGCGCGGCGGCGTCGGCCGGACGTCCGCGGCCGCCCGAGGGCAGCCCCACCTCCACGCGGCTGATCCGGCCGATGCGTCCGTTGCGCACCAGCTCGACCGCGCGGCGCATCTCGCCGGACGACCGCTGCCAGCTTCCGGTCTGCCAGACCCGTCCGTGCTGACGGACGGCATTGACCAGCGCCCGCCCCTCCAGCAGATCGTGCGTGAACGGTTTTTCGCCGTAGATGTCTTTGCCGTGGCGCGCCGCAAACGTTCCGATGAACGCATGCCAATGGTCCGGCGTGGCGATCATCACGGCATCGATGTCATCGCGCGCGCACACGTCGCGATAGTCCTTGACCATCAGGCAATCCGCGTTTTTGTAGCGCTCATCGACGCGGCGCTTGGCGTCCTCCATCTTCTTGGTGTTGACATCGCACACGATGCGCACGGTCACTTCCTCGATGCCGAGGAAGGAGCCCATGTTGCCGCGCCCCATACCGCCGACACCGATCATCGCCATGGCGATGCGGTTGCTGGGCGCATTCAGGCCGAGCACGCGCGCGGGAACAATGTTGAAAAGAGCGGCCGAAGCGGTCGCGGCCGAGCCGCGGAGAAAGGTTCTGCGTGAAAGGTTCATGTTTGTCTCTCGCACAAAAGGGTTAAACGGAAGGGCTGGCGTTTACCGGATCGCATCCGCAACGGCGCGGATCTCATCCACTTTCTTCTGGTCAAGCCCTGCCTTGACCGTGATCTCGTGAATCGACCAATGCAGCCCGCTGCGGCCGCCGGTCGTCACGATCTTCAGATGGCTCGTCTGCACGGAGAGCGGGATCACCGTCTTCTTGCTGTGGTTGCCGTCCCCTTTCGCCACCGGTCCGGTCCACACCTTGCCGTCGGTCGAGGCAAAGACCTCATAGCCGTTGGGCGTGTCATTGCCGGATCGCTCGGTGTCGAGCACGACCTCCGACACGAAGACGCTCTCTCCCAGATCCAGCGTGAACCACATGCCCTTCTCCGACCCGCGGTTGGAAGACCAGCGCGTCTCCGGCTTGCGGTCAAACGCGCGCGATGCGTCACCACCGGCGTGCGACGCATTCGCTTTCCACTTGCCCGGCGCGATCTCGCGCAAGGGCTGAGCAGCCTGCTGCTTCAGCTTCTCATCGTAAAAACGGCGGTATAGGGCTTTGGCCGCGCCGCCGCACGCCGCATCGTCAAACAGCCCGCGCAGCAGCGGGAACAGGTCGATGCCGTCGCGCCGGAACACCGCATCCGCCACGCTCTGACGCCCCTTGTCGTCCGGAGCGGCCTTGAACAGCGCGATAAAACGGTCGCGCGCGCCCGCCCCGCCCTGCGCGGCGGCCAGCTTGAGCGCCGACCGCAGCGCGACGTGCTTGAGGGCCGCGTCGTCCTGCGCGGCGACCGCCGCCTTCAGGGCTGCGAACGGCTCCATCGACGGCCATTCGCCCAGTTGGCGCAACGCCGCCTCGCGCACCGACGCCTCGGGATCGGCCAGCGCACCGGTGAGCGGCGCCAGAAACGCAGGATCACTGTACCCGGTCATCAACGCGGCGAGTGCGCGTTTGGCGGCGGGGCCCGCCTTGCCCCACGCCGCGACAAAGGCCGATGCGCGCGCAGCGGGCTCAAGATTCTTGGCAGCGGCCCGAACGGCGGACTCTGCCTGATTCATCTCATCCGCGCGGATCTGCGGCAACCACCCCAGCAACGTGCCGCAGCCCCGCTCATCCGCCGCCTTGCCCAGCGCCTTCCACGCCTCGCGCCGGACCTCCGCGCGGTCAGCGGCCACAAACGGGGCGAAGCGCGGCAGCAGCGCCGCTTCCATCCGCTCGCCCAGCACCGGCAAGAGTTTGGCCTGACGGTCGGGATCGCGCCCGGCAAGCGCGAACAGAGCTTCACCCGCATCCTTCGCCCGCATGTCCTGCAGCGTTTCGGCTGCACTGCGTCCGACCGCCCCCTCGCGCTCGATCAACGCCGCAATCGCAGGCACATGGCGTCCCGCGCCCAACCGCGTCAGCGCCTGCAACGCCGCGACCGCCACCGCCTCCTGCTCGCTGGCGAGCAGCGCAGCCACGGCATCCGCCGACGCCGCGTCGCCGCGCGACGCCAGCTTGGCCGCCAGCATCGCCTGCTCGGATGGCGCCGCCGTCTTGAGCGCGTCAGCCAGAACGTTGACCGGCACGTCGTCCGCCGCGCGGATGACCGTCTGGCGCACCAAGGGTGATGTGTCTTTCATGCCGAACTCAAAGAAGCGGCTGTCGGCCAGGAGCAGCACGCGCGCGGCGGCCGCCCGCACCGCATCGGGATGCGACGGCTCCGTGAAGAGCGGCTTGGCCGCGCGCACCGCCGCACGAGCCTGTCCCTGGTCGCTCAGCGTGCCGAGACAGGCGGCGAGCGCCCTGAGGCGGACCGGTTCCTGCGCGGCTGAGGCCGGTTTCACCAGCGTCTTCAGCGCCTCCTCGTCGCCGATCCGGCCCAGCGCGGCGAGTGCCGCAGCGGCCACAGCCGGGTCGCGGTCCGCCGCGAGCGGCGCGACGGCCGCGGCGTCGCGCCGGATCGCCAGCGCGTTGAGCACGGTCACGCGCAGCGCGGGATCGGGGCTCTGCAGCGCCCGCGCCAAGCTCTGCGCCGCCGTTTTGCCGGGCGTGCCGGCCAACAGCGCGGCGGCCCAGTCGCGGGTCTCGGGCGGCGTCAGGCAGGCCGCAACCGGCGCCAGATCAGCCGGCGCGCCCATGCTCAGCATCACGCGCAGAATCACGCGCTTGCCGTGCGCAGACGTCGCCGTGTCCTTGAGCAGCGCCTCCAGTTTGGCGCGGTTGGCCGCCTCCGTGCGCGCGTGGAACGTGTGCGCCGCGATGTCCTGAAGAAAGGCAAAGGCCTCGTTCGCACTCGCTTCGGACGCGTCGCGCACGCGGGCGAGGTCCGCCTCAGAAAGCCCTGCCGGCGCGTCATCCGCCTTGAGATCGCCGATCGCGTACTGGATGCCGTCCAGAATATGGGCGACCACCGCCTTGTCGAGAAAGGCGCGCTGATCATGGCCGAAGGAGGTGTAAAAGACGCGGCCCTTGCCGTAGGGGCGTATCCAGGAGACGGCGTAATCCTTGTCGTCGCGTCGCTGGCCGTTGGCGGCGGCGGTCGCGGCATCCGACAGGTCGAGCGAGACCAGCACGCGCAACTTCGCGCGGTTATAGAAGGGCGACTGCTGCTGATAAATCTCGTCTCCGAACGCGATCCCCTTGCCGCCGAAGGCGCGGTTCAGGGGATGCCCCGGCTCATCCAGCTTGAACGCCCAGGTCCCGCCGCTGCCCCACGGATGGCCCCAGAAGCGGCCGCCGACCATCTCGGCAGCCCGCTCGGCTTTGTAGAAGTTGTCGGCGCCCGCATGGATCACCGCCAAACCTTTGCCGGACTGCACGTAGCCGATCAGGGCGGGCTCGATAAAGGGATGTTCACGGGTGTCAAGCGCCGTGGTGTTGTTGAGAACGACCGCGTCGTACTTCGCCAGATTCTCGGGCGCGAAAACCGCGTAGTCATTCGACAAATCCGCCGCGAACGCTTTGCCCGCGCGCGTGAGCGTCTCGTTCCCGTACTCCAGCGCTTTGCCGTGAACAAACCCTTCGCAGCGCCAGAAAACCAGCACGCGCCGCGGGCGGGCCGGCCGTGCGGCGTCCCAGGCGCTGATCCGTTCAGCCAGTTGCTCCGCATCGGCCTGCGGCACAGGCTGGAGTGTTTGAGACCACGCGGCTGACGCCGCGCCGGCGACGCAGAGCCCGAGCACCCTGCTGTGAAAACTCGCGGAATATCCCATGTCGTTCCCCCTGACGGAATGAAAGTCCGCCTGTTCAGCGGTACGTAAAGAGTTCGTCCAGCGCGAAGGACCTGCCCGTGGCGGCCTGCAGGGCCTTCAGCACGATGTTTTGCGTGTTGAGAGTCAGCCGACGTCCCTTACAGGCGCGGGCGACCATCTTGTGTGTCATCGGCACCGGCGAGGCTGCCACAAGATCGTGCGGCTTGATTCCGGCCTCCGCCATCACGCGCGCGATCGGCTGCTCGCCGAGATTCCGTTCAATCGGTTCATTTTGATCCATGCTGGTTTCTGTCCTGTCCATAACGATAAGTTGAGCGTTGAAAGTCATCCCCTTCGATCATCCGCGGCAGTCGCACAACGAGCTTGTCACTGTGTCACGCGTCGGAGCCACGCGGCCGCAAGGTCCGGCCAGACATCGGTGCTCTTCTGTTTCTTGCGCAGGCCATACCCGTGGCCGCCGTCCGGGAAAAGGTGCATTTCGGCCGGCACGCCCGCGGCTTTGAGCGCGATGAAATAGGCCAGGCTGCTGTCGACATGCGGCTTGTCATCCTCGGCCTGCAGCAGAAAGGTCGGCGGCGTCTGAGCTGTCACCGGCAGTTCCGGAGCCAGCGTGAACCCGTCACGATAAAGGTAGGCCGGGTAGATGATGAGCGCGAAGTCCGGTCGGCACGACACCGCGTCGGCCTCATCGACCGGCGTGTAGAAGCGCTTCGAGAAATCCGTGCTGACCCGTACCGAGAGATGTGCGCCGGCCGAAAACCCCATGATGCCGATCCGCCGGGGATCGACGCGGTACGCGGAGGCCTTTGAGCGGAGCAGGCCGAGGGCGCGCTGGGCATCGCAAAACGCGGCGTCGCGGTTCTTAGGCACGCGGTATTTGAGAATAAACGCGGAAATCCCCTGCGCGTTCAGCCATGCGGCCACCTCGGTGCCCTCATGGTTCCAGGCGAGAATGCCGTATCCGCCGCCGGGGCAGATCATCACGGCAGGCGTCGGCCGTCCGGTGTCCGGCGCGAGCGCCACAGTCAGCGTCGGCTCGTTGACATCCGTCAGCCGCACGATATCGTCTTTTGACGGCGTCACGCGCTCCGCCGCGTCGCTGGTCTTTAAAGGAACTTTACCGGCCGGCCAGACCGGCACACCCTCGGCCTGCGCACAGGCCGTCCAGACGAGTCCCAAGCATCCCGCCATCGCCATCACCGCATCTCCCGTCCTGCGCCTCATATCCGTTCCTTTCTTTCCGACCGCCGTGCCGCATCGCAACCCGCTTGCGGATTACGGGAAGCAGTGTACGCAAACCGGTTCGGCAACTCAATCCAGAAGCGAGTTGACGTCTGGGCTTGCGCACTGTCCGACGAACATCGTATAAAAGGGATGTGTCCTAACGGCTCATCGTCTCCGTCACGCATGAAACTTGAACGCGACAGCTTTTCGAGGCTCAGTAAAACCTGCATTCACAAAGGCAGATGGTGCAATGCCGACTGTTGGCGCGTCATGGCCGGTGACGAGTGGTTCGTCAAAGACTTCAGCAACCGCCCCCTGCTTCTGCGCTGGACGCTCGGCATCTGGATGACGCGGCGCGAATGCGCGTTTCTGCAGCGCATTGAGGCGGGCGGCTACACGCCGGCGGCGACAAGGCGCCTCGACCGCTTCGCGCTGGCCCAACGCTTTGTCCCGAGCCGTGCGCTCAAAACCTTCGCACCGGGCGAACTTCCGCCCGCCTTTTTCGCGCGGCTGGAGACACAGGTCAGGGACATGCACCGCCGGCAGGTGGTGCATCTCGACCTGCGCAACGCCAACAACATCCTGGTCACGCCGGACGGCAAACCGGTCCTGATCGATTTCCAGTCGGCCATCAGCACCCGACGCCTGCCGACGCGCCTGCGAAAGGTGCTGGAACGGCTCGATCTCTCCGGCATCTATAAGCATTGGGCACGGCTCGCGCCGGAGTCGCTCGGTGCCCCGCGCGAAAAAATCCTGCTCTGGCAACTGCGCGTCCGCAA
The DNA here is from genome assembly GCA_017999015.1 of Kiritimatiellia bacterium. Lineage (GTDB taxonomy): Bacteria > Verrucomicrobiota > Kiritimatiellia > RFP12 > UBA1067 > DUPH01. The sequence continues at coordinate 5,142 of JAGOBZ010000028.1, read as the reverse complement.
ATGGTGGCGCTTCCGCGGTTACAAAATCGTCATGCTGCGCCAACGGCAGTTGAAGGGATTTGAAGCCGCCCTGCTCCGCAAATACGATGGCGCGTAAACATCGGAGTCACATGTCGCACACACATTTTCTTTGTATGGCGTTCGTTCCGTTCGTATTCGCCCAAGCGGTCGAACCGTTGCTCACTCCGGCTGCCGGCTGTGTCCGTTTCAGCCAAGAACACGGCGCAATCACGGCTGTCACCCCATCCGGCCACACTGGATCGGTCTGGCAGAGCGGCGAGAACGGTCTGTGGTCCGCCCGTTTTGCCGACGGTTCCACACTCCACGCTTCGAGCTTCCACGCCACCAACGCGCTCCGCGCCTTCGCCTGCACGTCAGGCCCCGGCCCGGATGAATGGACCTTCACGTACCGCGCCCCGGAAATGACGGTGCGTGTCAGTGCGCGTGCGCGGCCTGACGGCATCGAACTCTCCGCCGACGCCTCGCCCGCCACGCAGGCACTCCTGCGGTTCGACCTGCCCGGACGCCTGCGCTTCGCGCCCGATTCGGTCGCGCGGTTTATCATGCCCCACAACGGCAACACCGGTCTCGGCCTCGCGTTGAACCGCCGTTTCTTCGGGCCCCAACCCGCGAGCCGCCCGTCGGGCTGGTTCACAGCCAGCGCGGGCCCCTCCGGATACCGTCGCCTTTACGGCGGCAACCTTGTGCAGCGTGAGGTTTATGACCCGGCCGTGCCACTCGCCGTGACCGATGAGGGGCGGCGCTGGCTGTCCCCGGCAGTGGTCGCCCGCATCAGTCAAGCCTCCGCCGTCGTCAACCGCCCGCCCTCGGCTTCGCAAGCCGATCTGGTGCTGATCGACTCCGCCAACGGCCCCTACCTCTCGGCCAGCCGCCTCGGCGGGACTCAGGGCGGGCTCTGGCGCATCGGCGGCGGCGTGCGCAAAGAAGAGGCCCCCACCGTCCTCGCGTTGGTCGCCGCCACCGTCGCCAAACTCGCCGCCGCACCCGAAGCGCCGCGTGCCCGCATCGGCCTCGTCAACCTCGTCAACGGACCTGAGCGCGGCTCGTGGAGCGAGGTCACGGTCGCCGAATGGCGCGACCGTCTGTCCGCCATCGCCGCCCGCTCGCGCGGACGCCTGACCTTCACCGAATTATCCTCGCCTCAAGACATGCTGGCAGCCGCACGCGCACCGGACTACCTCTGCATCCTCAACCCCTACGGCGAGTCCATTCCCGTACCGGCCGACAATGGCCTGCCCGACACGCTCGATGCCCTACGGGCGTATGTCAAGGCCGGCGGACACTGGTTTGAGGTCGGCGGCTATGCCTTCCACAGCGTGCTGCGACCGACCCGTTTCTACACCTACACGCTCTCCTATCCGGTTGCCTTTTCCGACTTCATGCATCTGGATTCGGCACACGGCCGCGCCGCGCTCTACCGCGTGCAGCCGCGCGCCGTCACGCAGCCGTGGGCGGCCGCCGCGTCACCCGCCGACATCTTTGTGCCGGGCGAATTGAGCTGCGGCGGAGACGAGCGGGGCGGCTGCTGCGAGCATGCTTTTCACACGCACGTCGCGGCCGGCGCCACCTGGCGCACGCCCGCCGTACGCATGACGCTCGGCACGCCCGTTTATGACGATCTCGCACGTTACGCCGCAGACAACGCGCTCACCCGCACACTGGCCTCCAAGATCGCCCCCGAAACGCTCAGCCGCCTCAAACAGGCACCCTTGCTCTACCTGCGCGGCACCTGCCGCGAAAAAGACGCCGCCCTCGAACGTCTGCCGGTGCCCACGCTGGTCCACTTCGCGGACTACCTCAAAGGCGGCTTCGATAAAGAGTACCCCGACCATCTGCCGCCCCATCCCTCTTTCGGTTCGCCCGAAGAGCTGCGCGCCTTTTTCGCCCGAGCCCGCGCCATGGGGCATCTGGTCTCGCCTTATACGAACCCCACTTGGTGGTGCGACGAACCCCAAGGGCCGACTTTCGCACGTGAAGGGAACGCGCCCCTGCTCAAAGGGCTCGACGGCAAGCCGCGCCACGAGCGCTATCACGACAACACGGGATGGACCATCACCCTCTGGCATCCGGCCGTCCAAGCGGCCAACCGCGTCACCGTGCAGCAGTTCACGCGCGAATTTCCGGTCGACATCCTCTTTCAGGACCAATGCGGCGCGCGCGGCTGGCATTATGACACCAATCCCGCCTCTCCGCTCCCGTATGCCTACAGCGAGGGCATGATCGCGATGAACGACGAGGACAGCCGCGTCGTGCCGCTCGGCACCGAGAACGGCTGGGACCGAGTGGCAAATTATCAAACGCTTCTCAGCGGCTTGAGCTGGGGGCTCGTACCAACCGAACACGGCCCAACGTGGGTGCGCCTTTTCAAAACCGCCTACCCGGCAGACACATGGGAAATTTTTCCATTGGCCCTCGCCCTGATGCACGACAAGGCCATTTTCCTGCACCATGACCTCGGGCAGTTCGTCACCAACGATCAGGTGCTCACCTGGACACTGGGCCTCGGCTACAGTCTCAGCTACCGCGTCACGACGGAGATGCTCAAGCAAGACGAACATGCCCAGTGGCTGGCTTGGCTCTCCCGCCTCCAGCGCTCGGTCTGCGCCCGTTATCTGGGCGAACCGTTGCGCGCGTTCACGCATGACCGTGCCCCGCTGCTGGCCGCCGGAGGCGACCCGCGCCGCGCATCGGATGACGGCACGCTCGACGCGACCTACGGCGACGTGCGGCTGCGCTGCAATCTCGGGGACGTCCCGCGTGCGGTGGCGGGCATGGCGCTGCCGGCCTACGGTTTCCGCGCCGACGCGCCCGGCCTGACCGCAGGCTTCGCGCCGGACGGTACCGGCTACGTGACGCAGCGTGACGGCGACCGTTCCGAGCTATGGCTCTTCGGACATCCCGGGGCCGCCGTCGCGGTTCCCGTGCCGTTCGACGACACGACCGGCTTCACGCTCGACGGCGCACCTGAGACTCGCCTCAACGCAGCCGCCGGCCTGCTGCGCCTCACGCTGCCGCCGCGCGGCAGCATCACACGTATCCAGCCGCCAGCCGAACGCGCCGCACTCGCCCCGCGCGACTGGCCCGGCGCGAAACCCGTGATCGCCGTGATCGACCTCGGCCCCGGCATCGCGCCGGCCTTGACCGCCGTCACGCCAGCCGCCTGGCGCACCGCGTTGGAAGCCTCGGATCTGGTCCATCGCCATGGCCTGACGTTGCGCACGCTCACGACGCATGACGAGCTTGCCGCCGCCCTTGCATCAGGGCCGGAGCGGATCTTCACCATTGTCAACCCTTACGGCGAACTTCTCCTGACGCCTGGCCCCGGCCGCTGGCGTGAAACGCTCGATGCCGTGCGCGCGTATGTCAATCGGGGCGGCATCTGGTGGGAGACCGCCGCCTACTCCTTCCACCGTGCGGTGTTCCGACAGGGTGAGGCCTGGCAGACCGAACAGATCGGCCCCGGCGGGCTCCACCACCTGCGCCTGCCGATCAGGGCCGGCGAGGTCGACCAACCGCCGGAACCGCTGCGCGTGACGGACACGGGAAAAGCCTGGCTCGGCGCAGACCTCGCCGCGCGTGTCGCCAAATGCGCAAGCGCAGTCAACCGCGGCACGCCGTCCGCGCCGACCGCACCGGCCACCATACTTGTGACCGGAATCGACGACGGGTTCATCGGCGGCTACCGGCTGGAAGGCTGGGGCACACTCTGGCGCGTGGGCGGCTTCAACCCCGATCCGGCGCTGACGCCCGCTGTCGCGGTCGCCTCGCTCTTGCACCAGTACACCACGCCGCCCGAGTCGTTGCCGCCGCTCGGCACCCGCTTCCTCTACCACGCCACCAACCGATAACCGCCCCCCGCTTCTGAAATATCAGGAGGCGCCCTATGACCGACCGACATGATGAACATCCGAGCGAAACGTATGTTTACCGGATCGATTCGCAAGATGTGATCGTCTGGATCAGCGACAACTGGCAAGCGTTTGCCGTTGCCAACGATGGCGCAGAAAACACCTACACGGATCAGGTGCTCGGATGCTCGCTATGGGCGTTCATCACAGGCATGGAGACGCGCCATCTTTACCAGATCGTCATCCACGAGGCCCGCAAACGGCAGAAGACCATCCGGTTGCTGTTCCGCTGCGACGCGCCGGATGAACGCCGTTTCCTGCGGCTGACAATTGTTCCGCAGCCGGACGGACACATCGAATTCCAAAGCCAGATTTTGCGGTTGAACCCCGTTCCCCCGTTGACCTGCTTCGCAGGGGAACGCCGCACGCCGACACGTTCGTCACGCTGTGCAGCATGTGCAAGAAGGTCAAGATCACCCCTGACGACTGGCAGGAGGTCGAGCACGCGATCAACCGCCTTCACCTGTTCGAAACGGAAGCGCCGCCGCAAATCTCGCACGGCCTCTGCCCCGCCTGCCATCAGGCGATGATGGCGGAAATCGCATAGCCCAGAGCTTAAGATTACGAAAATGCCTGATCACCACTCGTAATCTTAATCATAATCCTAAGAACTTTTCGGCAGTGGTATAACATGAGCCAATCTTGCCGCAATCAGCGGAAGAAGATCGGCTGGGCAAACAGCATGTCCACAACGCCCAACGGAGTTCCCGCTTTGCCATCCATATAAACCACGCCACTGTCGCCCCGGACATCGTGCAGGCGCGCGATCTGAAACACGTTCAGTGCGGCGAATGCGGCCGGCGTCAGAACCTGACCGCCCGAATGGGTGTTCGGATAGGCAAAGGCCTCAACCCGCACATATCGACAGGACACGCTGCCGTCTGCCGCACGCGGCAAAACGAACGTCGCCGAACCGCCATCCACGACGCGCGCCAGCCCTTGGTCAGTGAGAAACCGGATCTGCATGTTAGGGCGGCGCTGCGAGTCCGCACCGGCGACCGACACATCGAGGCTCGCGGGCCGCCCCCCCTCCCGGCGGAGCGCAATGCGGGCAAACCGGAATCCGCTCAAATCGTAGGGCGACACCGGCTTGCCGTCCGCTCCGACCGACATCGCGCCCAGCACGCCAAAGAAACACCCGTTTCGGTATGCCCGCAACGCCTGACGTTCACGCGAAGCCTCATCGCCGCCGGGCGGCACCAGCAACACGTTG
>JAGOBZ010000446.1 GCA_017999015.1 Kiritimatiellia bacterium | reverse complement strand
CGCGAACATGAAGACCCGCGGCGACTGGTGCATGACTCAAGGCATCAACCACTTTGTGCTGCACGTTTACACGCACCAGCCCTATGAGGCGCAGCCCGGACTCGTGCCTTGGTTCGGCGCGGATTTTAACCGCAACTCGACCTGGTTCGCGGCGTACGGGAAAGGGTGGACCGACTATCTGCGGCGCTGCTGCGCACTGCTTCAGACCGGCACGCACGCTGCGGATGTCGCCTACTTTTTCGGCGAGGACACGCCGCGCATGAACGGTTCGCAGTCCCCTGCCCTGCCCGCCGGTTACGACTTTGATTACATCAACGCGGAAGTCCTGCTCACGCGCGCCGCCTGCAAGAAGGGCCGCCTCACCCTGCCCGGCGGCCAGAGCTACCGCGTGCTGGTGCTGCCGCCGTCCGACACCATGACCCCGCGTCTGCTCGCGCGCATCGAAACGTTTGTGCGCCAGGGGTTGATTCTGGTCGGCGCGCCGCCGCAGCGCTCACCGAGTCTGGCCGGTTATCCGGCGTGCGACAGCGAGGTGAAAGCCGTGGCCACGCGTCTTTGGGGCGATGCGCCGTGCACGCCGCAACTCCGCAGCGTGCGAAAAGGACGCGTCTTCCACGGCTACACGTTGGAACAGGTCTTCGCGTCACTCGACGTGCGCCCTGATGTGGCGCACGCGCCGCGTGAACTGCTCTGGACCCACCGCACCCTGCGTGATGCCGACCTCTATTTCATCAGCAATCAGACCGAGAAAACGCTTGCGTGCGCACCCGAATTCCGCGTGACTGGCCGTATCCCTGAAATTTGGGACGCGCAGACCGGTGTGCGCTGCGCGTCTGCTCTTTTCGAAACGGTCCCGCACGCCACGCGCGTGCCGCTGCGCTTAGAACCCGCCGGTTCGCGTTTCATCGTGTTCCGCCAGCCGCTGGGCAAGCGCCCGTCGGTGCGTGCCCTGATGCGAAACGGCGAGACAGTCGCCTCGTGCGATGCAGTCACGCCTGCGACGCCGTCGGCCTCAGAACCCGGCAACTTCGTCATGGCCGCAAGCGTGAAGCCGGCCAAAACGATCCTGTTGCCGCAGCAGGCCGCGCGCGGCGTGCAGAATCGCGAACAGAATTTCGTCGTCTTTCCCGCACATGGCAATGCGTGGGGTGACGGCCACTCCGGTGCCGGATTCTCGGTCGGCCGCAACGGTATCGCCGTGTTTGAGCATTGGCACCAGAACATTGCGCCGGTCCTGGTGTGGGCGGCACCAACCCCGATCGACCGGACGGTGCACGTGGCGCTGGTTTATGTGAAAGGCAGGCCGTCGCTCTATGTCGACGGGCGCCTCGTGCAGCAGGGCGTCGCCAGCGGGCAAGTTCCGCATCCGTCCTCCGGCGAGGCGGCGGAATTCGCGGGCGCGTGCGAAGGCCTCACGCTCAGCAAGGGTACCCTGACCGCTGCTGAAATCGCCGATTCAGCCCGGCGCGCGCGTGAGGCGGCGGCATCCGTGCGGCCTTCGCTCGCCTGGCCTCCCGTGACCTATGCCAATTCCGGAGCGCTCACGTTGAACGTGCAGGCATCCGGCTTATATGCGGCGCACCTCTCCGACGGCACGACGCGAAACTGGACGGTCGATCCGGAGCCGAGAAGTTTAAAGCTTGAGCGCGGGACATGGGCGGTGACCTTCAACCACCCGGACCGCGCGCCACAAACCTGCCGCTGGGCGGCGCTTATGGATTGGAAAGAGGCGGATGACCCGCTCGTCCGCTATTTCAGCGGCACAGCGGTGTACGAGACCCGATTCTTATGGCAGGGCAGTTCCCCGACCACGCACGTGATGCTCGATCTGGGCGAAGTCCGCCAAATCGCCGCTGTCGCGCTCAATGGACAGGCGCTCGGTGTTCTCTGGAAAAAGCCGTTCTGCCTCGACATCACGGCAGCCTTGCGCACCGGTGACAACACGCTCACAGTCCGCGTGGCGAACACCTGGTTCAACCGTTTCATTGGCGATGAGCAACTGCCCGACGACACCGGTGCCAATGAAAAGGGGATTCTTGAGACCTGGCCGCAGTGGGTGCTGCATGGCACACACAGGCCGGAGTCCGGGCGGGTGACCCTCGTGAATCGCAAACAGGTCAAAAAAGAGACGCCCCTGCACACTGCGGGTTTGTTGGGCCCCGTCACCCTTTTTGAATCGCTGACGATCCAGTAAACGACACACGTAAACGACTGAACAACCAACGGATAACTATGGCAACGACATGTTCCATTCTAATCAACACCGCTGGCGGGTTGGGCATCTTTCTGCTCGGGCTGAACCAACTGTCTGAAGGGTTACAGGCTGTAGCGGGCAAACGGCTCCGCAAGATTGTGGCCGCATGTACCAGCAACCGTTTTGCCGGCATCGTGACCGGGGCTTTTGTGACCGGCATCGTACAGTCCAGTTCGGTCGTGACGGTCATGGTTGTCGGGCTCGTGACCGCCGGCGTAATGACATTGCGGCAGGCTGTCAATGTCGTCGTGGGCTCGAACATCGGCTCAACGACGACCGCCTGGTTCGTGGTGCTGCTGCCGACGAAACTGGGTGATCAGAGCATGATCATCATCGCCGTTGCCGCCCTGTTTTATCTGTTTGCAAAACGAGAAAAGGTCAGGTACACGGCCTTGGCGAGCCTGGGTATCGGCTTGGTTTTCTTCGGGCTGGAACTCATGAGCAAAGGGCTTTCGCCGCTGCGTTCCGACCCCGGGTTTATCGAGTGGTTTCACATGTTCGACGCCTCAACCCTGTGGGGCGTGCTGAAGTGTGTGCTGATGGGCTCACTGGTGACTGCCGTCATCCAATCCTCTGCGGCCTCAGCCGCGATTTCGATCAGTCTGGCGTATAACGGCGTGATCTCGTTTGAAACTGCGGTTGCCTTGGTCTTCGGCATGAATATCGGCACGACCATCACCGCGTGGCTGGCGGCCTTGACCGCCTCCACGGAGGCGAGGCGCGCGGCTTTGGCACACACGCTCTTTAACTGTATCGGTGTCGTGATCCTCGCCCCGCTGTTCATGATTGTGATCGTGCCGTGGCTACATCATGCGTTTCCGACCATGATGGAGGGACAGTCGACGGCCAGCGGCATGGTCTATCCCAAGATTACCGCGCCCATCGCGCTGGTTCACACCGGCTTCAATGTGGTGAACACTTTTC
>JAGOBZ010000445.1 GCA_017999015.1 Kiritimatiellia bacterium | reverse complement strand
CCGGCACCGCCCGGCCCTCCGCTACCGCTTTCACGTCGCGCGCCTCGGCCTCCATGCGCCGGCGGATCTTCTCCCTCGCCCCCTGGACCGATTTCTCGATCTCGGCCAGCGCACGCGCATTCTCGATCTCAAGCGCCTTCCACTCAGGACGCTTCGCCAATTCGTCTTTAACCGCCTGATCGCCGGCCCCGGCCGGCAGCGACGCGCGGACCTCCGCGACCATCGCCTCCATCTTCGCCACTACGGGCGCACGCGCTGACGCCGCCTGGGTCTGCGCTCGCCGGCTCGCGTCCAGCTCCTCGACGTAGGCGGCGTCCTGCATGCGGTTGGTGACCACAACCTCGGGACGATGCTCCGCACTTTGATCCGGATCCCTCCCCTGCGCGGCGCGGCGCTTGCAGCCCGCCGCCGCCAAGATCATGCACACGAAAAGTATTGACACGGTTCGGGCGCTCTCCGCGCAAATGGTCTTTTTAACCACACTGATCATGCGATTTGCACTCAAAAAAGCCACCATATCCATCTCGTTCAGGTCCGTCAGACGAAATCGAAGCACCCTGATAAAATGGGTATGCACACAACCCCGTCATTTTTCGATGTTAACATGAGATAAACCGGTCGGGCAAGGCCATTTTGTAAAAAGCGCCATTTTGCAAAATCGCAGGGGTGCCCCCGCCAAGGTTGGACAGACATTCCTGCCTATCCAACCTTTGGCTGTAAGCGCTCTGATCCCCTGCCCTCTGATTTCTGACCTCTCTGCACAAGAAGTCTGGCACTGGACAAGAAATGGGATTGCCTACTCCCGTAGGCATGCGTTATAGTGAACGCACTTATGAGTGATGACCGAACCAACAATGTGGCCTCCGCAACCCTCGTGCTCGCTGACGGCGAGAACCAAGAGAATCTTTTCCGCGTCCGCCGCACCAAGCTGCTGGTGATCAGCGGCCCGCTGCAGGGACGCGAGTTTGTCGTGAACCGCGACACCTTCACGATCGGTTCCGGCAGCCACAACGACCTGACCATCGAAGACTCCACCGTCTCCAAGCGCCACTGCGAGATCGTGGTCGAGCAGTCCGGCTATCTGATCCGCGACCTCGACAGCACCAACGGCACCTTTGTCCAGGGCGTGCGCGTCTCCTCCGCACACCTCGCCCCCGGCTCCGAAATCCAGCTCGGCAAGACCCGGATCGTCTTCTGCCCCCTCCAGGACGCCAACGACATCCCGCTCTCGCACAACGAAGCCTTCGGCACCATGCTCGGCCGCTCGGTGCCGATGCGCCGCATCTTCTACCTGGCCGAAACCTACTCCCCCGCCGACGTGACGGTCATGATCACCGGCGAGACCGGCACCGGCAAGGAGATCCTGGCCGAGGAGATCCACAACCACTCCAGCCGGCGCGACAAGCCGTTCATCGTGATCGACTGCGCCGCCATCTCTAAGGAGTTGATCGAGAGCGAACTCTTCGGTCATGTCAAAGGCGCTTTCACCGGGGCCAACGCCGACCGCCAGGGCGCGTTCGAGCTGGCCGACGGCGGCACCGTCTTCCTCGACGAGATCGGCGACCTCTCACCTGACCTCCAGCCCAAGCTGCTGCGCGTGCTCGAAAAGCGCGAGATCAAGCGCGTCGGCTGCAACAAGGTGCGCAAGATCAACGTCCGCATCATCTCTGCCACCAACCGTAACCTCGCCAACGAGGTCAACGAGGGCCGCTTCCGCGAAGACCTCTACTACCGTCTCTCCGTGGTCCACCTCGAGCTGCCCCCGCTGCGCCGCCGCCGCGAGGACGTGCCGCTGCTGGTCAGAAAGTTCCTGACCGACCTGCACGGCGAGGACGCCATCAGCCAGCTTGCCGACGTCGACCGCACCATGGACGTCCTCAAGCGCCATGAGTGGCCCGGTAACGTGCGCGAGCTGCGCAACCTGATCGAGCTGGCCTTCTACAGCGAGCGCCGCCCCGTGGACCTCAGCGCTTTCCTCAGCCTAGGCAGCCTGCGCGCCGGTCGCAAGCCCGCCGAGCCGGATGTCAACTTTGTGACAGACAAACCCTTCAAGGACGCCAAAAACGATCTGATCGAAGAGTTTGAGAAGACCTACCTCAACGACCTGCTCGCACGCAACAAGCAGAACATCTCGCGCTCCGCCCGCGAGGCCGGCATCGAACGCGCCTACCTCCAGCGCCTGATCCGTAAATACGGCATGCGCGAATAAAATTAGGAGTTAGGACTTAGGAATGAGGAGTTATGGCTCCTTAAAGGCCAGGCGGCCATGAGCATTCAACTCCTAAATCCTAATTCCTAAATCCTCCTTGGGAGGGGCTTCGATGCAGCAGGGCTCGCCGGACACCGGATGCGTGAAGCGCGCCGCGAGGGCGTGCAGCAGATGGCGCGCGCAGCCGGCCACCGGACGCGCGCCGTAAAGCGTGTCGTTGACGATCGGCCAGCCGCCGAGCGCGAGCTGGCAGCGGATCTGATGCGTGACGCCGGTGAAGATCGTGACCTCCAGCACCGTGGTCGGCCCGATGAACCCGAGCGGCCGGTAGGCGGTCTCGGCATGCAGGCGGCGCACCGGGCCTGCGAGCGATCGCGCGTCGACCATCCGGCAGAAGTCCAGGCCGGGGTGATGCGCGAGATCGTGCGCCAGTCTCCCCGGCACGGCGACATGCCCCTCGACCACCGCGAGGTAGCGCTTCTCCACGGTCTGCGCCGCGAACTGGGCGCGCAGGGCGGCGAAGGCCTGCACGGTGCGGGCCGCCAGCACGAGGCCCGAGGTCTCGGTGTCGATCCGGTGCAGCGCGCCGGCCATCAGCGGCTGGTCGCCCAGCGCCGCGAGTTCCGGGAAGCGGGCCACCGCGCCGTTCATCAAGGTGCCGCGCTCGTCGCTGCTGAGCGGCTGGACCGCGATGCCGGCGGGCTTGTTGAAGGCGAGCAGCGCCTCGTCGGCGAACACGAGATCCACCGGCACTGCGGCGTCGGGCTGCACGCGGTTGTCGTCGCGCTCTTTCAGCCTCTGCACCTGCACGATGTCCCCGGCGCGGAGCTTGCCGCCCTTGAGTCCGGGCCGGCCGTTGACACGCACCCGACCGGCCTCGACCGCCTGGCGGCAGAAGGCGCGCGACGAGGTCGGGCAGCGGGCCAGCAGCGCGGCGTCAAGGCGTGTGCCGGCCTCCTGCGGACTGACTG
>JAGOBZ010000444.1 GCA_017999015.1 Kiritimatiellia bacterium | reverse complement strand
ACCGCCGCATGCCCCGCAGCCCAGACACCGGTCGGGATAAAACAAAGGCACAGGGCGCATGCTCCACGTCTCGGGATTGTGGCACCACGCGCAGCGCAGCGGGCATCCCTGCAGAAACACGACCGTGCGAATGCCGGGGCCGTCGTGAAACGAGCCACGCACGATGTCTGTCACCCACCCTGTCACTGCTACGCCTCCACGGCCTTGGGGTCTTTCCCGCCGATGCCGAACAGGATGCAGGCGACCAGCGCGATCAACGCGCCCCACCCCCAAATCGCCGCCCAGTCGTGCAGCCCGCCCTCCTCGCCCCGGTACGCATCGCCGACAAAGCCCGCGAGTTGCGCGCCCAGGAACATGCCCACCCCGAAAATCAGCATCGAAATGAAGCTCTGGGCGCGTGCGCTCATGGCCGACGGCACCAGCCGCGCCGCATAAATGGACGCTCCTGTGACCACCAATCCATACGAAAGACCGTGGAGCAGAAGCCCCGCGATCACGACCGGTCCGTGCATGCTGCCGAACGCGAAGAAACGCAGCGCCCAGACGGCCATGCCGATCATCAGAATCCGCTTCAAGCCGAGCTTGGCAATAAACCACGGCAACACGATCATCGTCAGCAATTCCGAAATCTGGCACAGCGTCATCAGCGCCGTCGGCTTCGGCATCTTGATCTCGGCCAGAAACGCATTGGTCCACGTCGTGTAGAAAGTCTTAGAGATCGTGACCAGCGGAATCGATACGGCAAACACAAGAAAGGCGGGGTCCTTCAGCAGCTTAACGGCGGTCAGGCCGAAGATGTCCCGGCCCTCCTTGCCGGCCCCTCGCGGCGGCGTATGCGGCAGGGTCAGACAGTACACGGCCAGCACGGCCTGGGCGCCGGCGGCCAGATAAAAGAAAGCGCCGTCTTTCTCCCCGAAAAAGAACCCGACCATCAGTCCTGCGACGATCCATCCGGTCGTGCCGCCGATCATGAACCATGAAAAACGCTCCGACTTGTCAATGTGCCGGAACACCAGATTGTTACACAGGGGCAGCGTCGGCATGTAGCAGAGCGCATCGATGACGATCAGCGTCATGAGCGCCGGGAATGTGGTCTGCTGCGGCGCGAGACAGAGACAGACCGCCCCCGCCAAATGCAGCGCGGCGAGCAGGCGTTCCGTGGCAAAGAAGCGGTCCGCCACATAGCCGAGGAACAGCGGCGAGATCAGCGCGCCCAGCGCGGAGGCGCCGCAGATCCAGCCGATCTGCGCGCCGGTGAACGCCAGCGTGGCATTCATGTAACTGCTGATCGGAACAATCCACGCGCCCCAGATAAAGAACTCCAGGAACATCAACGCCATCAGCCGCAAATAATTGACTGGGGTGTTTGACATGCGATCACCGTCCGGTTGTGTCGTTGACGACTTCGATACGGCCGCTTGCCGCGGAGCGCAGGCCCGCGTCGAACGCCGCCGTCATCTCAAGGTTAAACGCCGCGCTCAGGGTCTCATGAACCGGCTCCCCGGTTTCAAGATGATGGAGGAACGCTTCCGCCAGCGTGGCGCGGCCTTCCGGTAAGGGATCGGCCTCAATGATCTCGACATCATGACCGGCACCCCGCGTGAGCTGCACCACCGGCTTTTCCCCGTATATTTCAAAGGAGAGCGCACCGGTCGAACCGAAGAGCATCAGGGGCCCGGCGGTCAAAAACGCTTTACCCAAGGTTGTCCACGACCCCTGCGCGACGGCGATGGCGCTCGGAAAGCGCACGACCATCACGCCGTTGTCATCGGCATCGCACCACCCGCTGTCGAGGTTGGCCCGGAGGCCCTGCGCGGAGACGGCGCGCTCGCCGGTGTACCAGCGGCCGTACATCACGCCGTAGCAGCACAGGTCGATCGTCGCGCCGCCGCCCGCCGCCTTCTGGTGCAGCCAGATCGCGGCGCGTTCCTTCTCCGTGAGCGGCTCGGCCGACTCGCTGACGCCTTTATGCGAGGCGCCCGGCCCGTACGGTCCGGAATGGCCCACGCGGTAATGGATCTCGACGAGTTTTCCGATGGCGCCAGCATCGATCAGCGCCTTGGCCTTGCGCGCATGCGGCAGCCAGGTTGCCGGCCAGTTGACAATCAGCGTGGTCCCCGCGTCGCGGCACGCCTTGACCATCCGCTGCGCGTCCGGCAGCGAGATGGCCATCGGCTTCTCCACGCAGACGTGGACGCCCGCGCGCGCGCAGGCCTCGACCACGTCAGGGTGCTGGTTGTTTTCGGAATTGATGGCCACGATGTCCAGCTTTTCGCTCGTCAGCATCGCGTGGTAGTCCTCATAGCACCGGGTGATGCCCGCAAGCCTCATGACATTGTTGCGGTTCCACTCGCGGGTGTACGGCACGCTTCTCAACTCGGGACACAGCGGCACCGTGTCCGCGCAGGCGACCATTTCAGCCTGCGGATGCGCGGCGAACATCGAGGCCACATGATTGATGTGAGGATGCGCGAAACCGACAATGCCAACTCTGTATTTCTTTTTCATGATCACATCGCTTCGTCTTGGGTGTCTTACAAAAAAAGACGTTGTTGCCTGGTTCACATGGGAGGGACGAGCGTCTGCTCGTCCGAGGGCAAGCAGACGCTTGCCCCTCCCGTGCCGGGATCACGGGTCTTGCCTGCATTAAACCGTTTCATCAAGCCGGACTTCGCGCCCCTCTTCGGCCGACCGATAGATGGCCTCCAGCGCGCGGATGACATTCAGCGCCTCAGCCTTCTTCACGCAGATCTCCTCCTCGCCCTTGATCACCCGAACGAAATGCGCCACCTCGTTCCAGTGTGCGTAGAAAGGATGATTCGGCTCGGGAGGCAGGATTTTCGGCGTCACGTCGACCTGGTACCGGCCCATGTTCCGGATGACGCGAAGGTCCAGCACGCGCGGATCAAACGACAGCCCGCCCTCTGTGCCCATGATCATCACGCCTCCGGCACTGTCGGGGACATTCGCCGCCCAGCAGACCTTGAGGTGAATGGTTCCGCCGTTGTCGAGCCTCAGAAACGCGCTGGCAAAATCCTCCACGTCGAACGTGGCAGGATTGTATGAGGCACTCGATACGCCGCCGGCAAAGGCGCCGCTCTCGACGGATGAGGTGATCAGGTTTTCGTTGCGCGTACCGATTTTAGAGTACGTCGCGCCGGAGACCGCCACGACCTTGGGAC
>JAGOBZ010000443.1 GCA_017999015.1 Kiritimatiellia bacterium | reverse complement strand
CTGCTGAACACAAAACGCCGGAACGGCCCCATGGAAACGCTGCCGTCCATTGAACCTACCCAGCTTTCGACGCGGCGCGCGGAGGCCACGAACGTGCGCAGCTTGGCCCTGCGCGCCTCTTCTGGCGTCACCGCCTGCCCTTCCCCGGGGATGGTGTCAGGGATGCCGATCTCTTCGAGGCGGGCAAACAAAGCGTTCTCGACGTCCTCGCGGTCCATCAGATCGCCATCCACCTCCATCTGCCGCGACCGGCGCGCCAGATGCAGCATCGCGTCGATCTCGTCGCGCAGGCCGCGCACCTCTTCGACGGTCATTTCCTGCACGGGCTTGGCGTTGGCCTCGGCGGCCTCAAGCCCAGCTTGCAGCACGCCGTAAAGCTCGGGGTCGTAGGACTCGACCGCCTTCAGGTACTCGCCGGCCTTCTTCGCGCGCTTCTCGGCAATCCCGTACTCGCCCAGGATGGCCCGGGCCGCGTTGGCAATATCGAGGTCGTAGGTCTTGCCAAGCCGCTTGTCGGGCCGGTTGGCAAACTCGCTGAAGTTGCGCAGGGTTGCACGAACCTCGTCCTGCGCGTCGTAGGCGGCCCGGGCGGCGTAGTGGTTCACCAACTCGTTGCGCTTCTCGGCAGCCGCGGCTTCAAGGTCTCCGGCCGCGCTGGCCTTCTGCGCAGCACGGCCGGCGCGGGCCTCGGCACTGGCGTACTGTGACGGCCGAATGTCGCGCACCTTGAGGCGAGCAATCATCTTTTCGGCGTACTCGCGGGCGGCCTCGGTCAAAATCTTGCGCTGCCCGGCAGCCTTCGCCAAGGCGTTGGCCTCGGTTGCCAGCATACGGCCGCGCGCGGCATTGTGGATGGCCACATCAGCGGCGCGCTCGATGGCTTCCGGCGTGGCCAGCTCGCCGAAGCGTTCAAGCATGCGCTGATCGGTGAGCGCCTCGATTTCTTCCTTGGGCGGATTGGCAGCGGCCAAGGTTCGCACAAGCTCGTCGCCAGAGGTGAAACCGAAGATGTCGGCCACGATGTCGGGGTGAAGGCCGTTTGCCGCGGTCATGCGCCGAGCTTTGACGGCTGCCACAACCTCGGCAGGCGGGGCGATGTCGGATAGCCCTGCTGCGTCCAGCCGCCCTGCCGTGAGCGCATCAACGTTTGCCACCTGATCGCCCGGCCGCACATCATTGGCCCGCAGCAGATCGTAATCCGCCTGACTGGAATAGGCCGGCGAGCCGCCCAGCTCCGCCTGAAAAGCCTCTTCAAAATCGCGGAGCGCAGTATTGCCGTTCTCGTCGGGCGACAGATAGCCCAGCTCGGCGAGCTTCTCGGCCATCTGATCGACCGTCCAGCCCTTGCCCTCGGCCCGTAGAACGGGCTTTCCAAAGAGGCCCGACTGCGGCTTATCCTCGGGCTTGACGCCCCACAATCCGGCGGCGCTCTCGCGGTTGATGCCTCCCAGCTTGGCGACTGCCACAAACAGCGAATCCAGCCCCGGATCAACGATGTCCGGGTCGGACTTGAAGCGCTCAGGCTCCGGCAGCTTGTCGGCCTCGGAAATCTTGCCGGTCAGGAACTGCCAGGCCCGATACACCGGCTGGCTCATCACCTCGCGGCGCGCCTCCATGCGGATCTGCGCACGCTGCACGCCGGCCTCCCTCTGCAGCCGCTTGATCTCACGCCCCCGCGCATTGCGAATCCATTGCAGATCACGCAACCCGCGGGCCTGCAGATCCTCGATGGCGTCAGCGGTAGATTGCACCCCCAGCGCCTGATAAGCGGCGAACTCGTCCGCCGTCATGCCCGCCTGTTCCGCCGTTTCGAACAGCGGCATCATTGACCGGCCCATCTCGGCAAGCTTGATCTGTTCGCCGGTCGCAATCATGCGATCCATGACGCCGCGCACCTCGTCGGTCAGCTCGACGTTCAGCGCCTTGATGTCGCGATAGATATTGACCAGCCACGCCCGAAAGCGCTGGAACAGGCCCTGCAGCTCGATGGACGGCGCCTTGCCCTCAAACAGATACGCCTCGAAGCCGCGGGCAAACTTTTCGTGATGGTGCCGGCGCTCCTCGAAGTCGAGAGACTGCCACTCGGACAGGTCGCGCAGGCCAAACCAGCTCAGCAAGGCGTCAGCGTCGGACAGTAGGCCGCGCTCTCCCTCGGTGAGCTCGTCGATAGCCTGAAGCTTGCCGGCCATGTCGAACTGCATTTCAAGGAAGGCGTGCCCGGTCTCGTGCAGGAAGGTCGAGAGGTCGGCACCCTTGAGAAGGGCGATGTTCCAGCGGTCCGGAGTGAAGGCGCCGCGCGGGCCTTGGTTGTAGGCGTCGGATCTTGCCACCTCCGCCTCGCCCACCATCACCTTTACCGACCCACCCGGCCGCTTCGCATCAATCCTGTAATCCACCCGCCCATCCGGGAATTCGTCGTCAATCTGCAGCAGATCCGGCTCCACGCGAACAGGTACGGCAACGTCGCCATATCCCGTATCCGTCTCCTTGCGCGTCGTCACATAGACATCGGGCTCTGCGGCGGCCTTGAGCGTGCCGGAAGTTTTGATGGCCTCCGCCTTTTCGGCGCTGGTGTGGTGATAGACGGTCACGGTGCCGTCGCTGTTTAGCGGCAGGCCGGTCAGGTCGTCAATCTCGTCGGTGACGTAGGCGGACACATCGCCCTGGTCTAGCGCATTCCCTCCGATCTCCTCCGCCGTCACCGTCAGCGGGTAGCGCTCATACAGAGCGTCGGGCGTGACGCCCAGCTTGGCGGCCTGCACGGCGTAGAAGTTGCCGACTACGGTAGCGTAGGAATCGCGCGCCTCCGGGGTGAAGCGCCCAACCTGGTCAAGCTGCTGGCGCATGATGTCCTTGACGACGCCAGCCGAAGCCTTGAACGACTCATCCTGGGCATTCTCGGTGATGATGCGCTGAACCTCGCGCTCAAGCTCCGGGGCCTGCTCCTGCATGTACGCCTGCGCTTCGGCACGGCTGAACCCATCCGGCGACGTGCGCAGGTGATCCAGCAGAGCGCCCGCGGCCTCAGTCGGGGCGATTCGCGCGGCGTACTCCTCCACCGGAATGGCGATGGTGCCGCCGGTCTGGGCGGCTTCGGCGATCTGCGCGGCAACAGACGGCGACGCGGCGGCGACCTGATCGGCAACACCGGATTGCAGCAGGGCCTGGGCGTCGATGAAAACAGCCTCCA
>JAGOBZ010000442.1 GCA_017999015.1 Kiritimatiellia bacterium | reverse complement strand
CATGGTCAAGGATTTCGCGGATCCCGAAGCGGGGCTGATGACGCCGTACACGGCGCTTGTGGTGTTTGCAGTCGGCCTGTTTATATCGAATTTCCTATGGAATACGATCGTTTAGCTCAAACCTGTGCGCGGTGAGCCGGTGCCGCCATCCTCCTATTTCTCGCTGGGCAGCCCGCGCTTGCATGCGGTCGGCATTCTCGGCGGCACGATCTGGAACATCGGCATGGCGCTCAGCCTGATCGCGTCGGGCAAAGCCGGCACCGCTGTTTCGTACGGCCTCGGACAGGGTGCCACGCTGGTGGCCGCCTTGTGGGGCATCCTGATCTGGAAAGAGTTTAAAGGGGCGCCGAAAGCCGCGCATCGGCTGAATGCCGCCATGTTTATCCTGTTTGTGGCCGGGCTGGCGCTGATTATCCGGGCCGGCGCATAATCCGAAAGTACAATCGCTATGGCGCGCCGTGCTCAACATGTTGCCTTGGTGCTCAGCCTCAACAAACGCTTCGACCGCAAGGTGATCGAAGGCGTGACCCGCTTCGTGCACGAGTCCGGGTCGTGGAGCGTGTTTCTGGAAGATGATCCTTCCGCCAAGATCCCCGATTTCAGCCGCGGGCATTTCGACGGGGTGATCGCCGATCTGGATGACCCGCGCATCCCGCGGCAGGTGGCCGGACTTGCCATGCCGGTTGTCGGTATCGGCGGCATCGAATCCGATTGCGCGCTCAATCTCACGGTCTCCACCGTCGGCACGCACAACCGCAAGATCGCGGAACTGGCGGCCGATTACCTGATGCGGCTCGGACTGCGCAGCTTCGGATACTGCGGCGTGCCGGCGAGCACGATCGATCCGTGGAACCGCGAACGCCAGGAGACGTTCGCGCGGCAGGTTGAAGCGCAGGGCCACGCCTGTTCCATTTTCAGCGCGCGGTACAAGCCGTCGCACAGTTGGGAACAGTTGCAGGAGGCGATCGGGGCCTGGCTCTCACCGCTGCCCAAACCGGTCGGTGTGTTGGCGGCGAACGACGTGCGGGCGCGCCATGTGCTGGAGGCGTGCCGGCGTTTCGGTATCCGTGTGCCCGATGATGTCGCCGTGCTGGGTGTCGACAATGACGACTTGATCTGCGAACTGGCGACGCCGCCGCTCTCCAGCATCGTGCAGGGGACTGAGGAGATCGGCTATCGCGCCGCGAGGTTGCTTGATGATCTCATGCGGCGTCGCGCGCGGCGCGTCACCAACATTTTGGTCGATCCCGTCACGATCGTGGAACGCGCGTCGACGGATCTGATCGCGACGTCGGACCGGGTGGTGGCGGATGCGCTGCGCGTGATCCGCCAGCAGGCGTGCGGCGGGATCGGCGTCTCGCAGGTCGCGAGCGGGATCGGCGTCTCGCGGTCCACGTTGGACGGCCACTTCAGACGGACGGTGGGAAGGAGCGTCCATGATGAGATCCTCCGCGTGCAGGTCAATGCCGCCCGGACGTTGCTCGCGGCCACCGATCTGCCGCTGGACGAGATCGCCCGGCGCGCGGGTTTCTGCCATGCGCAATATCTCTCTGCGATCTTCAAGCGCGAGTGCGGCCAAACGCCCGGCGATTACCGGCGTCGCGCGCGGTGACGGTCGTTTGTGTTTGTTTTCACACTTAATTTGTGAAAGAACGCAATGGCTTGCCGGTCCGGCGCATGTCATACTTCAGACCGGTACGAGGTGAATTCCTCGCTTCGACCGCTGACTGGGGAAGCGCGGCGGAATGTCGCGCGAACGAGGAGGAGCGCACATGGCACAGATTCATGTCGGTTTGAACACGGAGTTTTCACGCAGCAGCGACAAGCCGTTCGAATGGGCGGTGAAGGCGGCTGCGGAGATGGGGTATAAGTATATCGAGCCCATGGTGCATTTCGGCCGCGAGCTGATGAGCGAGGCCGGTTATTTCCACACGGTCTCGATGTTCGACGACCCCTACCGCATCAAAGAGGCGTGCGATGCGGCGGGTCTGACGATCTCAGGCTTGCAGGCGCACGGTCCGCTGTGCCGTCCCGAGGTGCACGGCGAGTACATCAAGCTGGCGATCCGTGTGGCCGGCGAGATCGGTGTGCCGGTGATCAACACCGACGAGGGCAAGAAGGCCAAGTGGACCACCGAAGATGAAGACTTCGTCCTGATCAAGTACACCCTGCAGGAGGCCGCTTTCGTGGCCGAGCGCCGCGGCGTTAAGATCGGCCTGGAACCGCACTCGCAGTATTCCAAGACGCCGGAGGGTTTGGACCGCATTTACAATCTGGTCAAGTCGCCGGCGATCGGCATCAATCTCGACACAGGCAATGCTTATCTGTCCGGCTCGGACGTGTACGCCTGGCTTGAGAACGTGGCCCCGCGGCTGGTGCATCTGCATGCCAAGGACATCTCGGTCTCGCATTCCGACGCCGAGCGCGGCAAGGTCACGGGCACGCCCGTGGGATGCGCTTGCGGCGAAGGTGTGCTAGACTGGGAGCGCATTGTGCGGATCGTCAAGGAGAAGTGCCCGCGTGACATCGTTTTCTCGGTCGAGTGCGGCACGCCGGACCAGGCGGCCAAGAGCTTGGCGTGTCTGAGCAAGCTAGTATAGGCGGTGACGCTTGTACTCCCCCCTCTGGTTGTTTCATACGAGGGGGCAGAATACATGGTTGACGAGGCTGCCAGTCCGGCCGATGCACAACGGCTGGAATCTGGAAGGTTGAAATCAGGCCATGGGCCGCTTGTCGGTGCCCGTCGATTCCGGTCGACAGGTGGCGGCAGGCGGCGACAGGTTACGGTAGGCGTCGACAGGCAGCGACCGGCGGCGAAGGGGGAAGGATATGGGAAGGGAATTATGGTTTGGGGCAATCGCCGCTCTCATGCTAACGGCCAACGCTGTGATAGCGGCGGAGTTGTGGATCGGCGCGGCGGAGGCGGACATCACGCCCGACCGTCCGGTGGCCTTGGACGGCAACACCACCGGTCCGATTTCGCAGGGGGTCCGGAGCCGGATCAGAGCGGAGGTGCTAGCCTTGGAAGCACGCGAGCAGGGCAAGCCGACGGATGCCGCGATTCTGATCGTATGCGATTTGGTCCGGATCAGGCCGGGCGTGCAGGCAGCCTTCCGAACCCATGTGGCGGCGCATCTGCCGGGGTTCGACTCACGCAAGCTTTTTCTGGCCGCGACTCATACGCACTGCGCGCC
>JAGOBZ010000441.1 GCA_017999015.1 Kiritimatiellia bacterium | reverse complement strand
ACTCCAGACAGACGGCGTCGGTCGAGAATTGCTGCCGGAATTCCTGCAACGTCTTCGGAAATTCGGGTCGTCCCATGCGTGAATGATCCAGAATGAGACAGCCTTAGTCAAGTGCATAAGCATTTTTTAAAATAATACTCGATATCGCTGTCTGCCGGAATCGTCATCGTGAAGACGGCGCGTCCCAGCGGCTTCGCGGTCACGCACTCAAACGCGCCCTTTCCAAGCCGCCGCCAGTGGCAGACCACACTCTGCGGCGTCGCACTGTCCAGCGCGATCACCTTGAGCCTCAGCGGCTCGCCCTGCTCCCGTTGCGTGAGTACGGTCGGCACGATCAGCCGGGCAGGCCCCGCGTAGCGTCGGGACACTTCGATTTCCGACGGCAAGGGCGAGCCGAGCGCCTGCGCAAGCGTCTCGTCGTGTTCGCTCAGTAACTTCAAGAACACGCGGTTGTGCTGTTCGAGATTCGCGAGGGTGCCGAATTCGCCCGGCGTATCGGTGGCTGCAAGCTGATGCGTCATCATCGTCTCCCACAGCCGCGACAGGCGCATGCGGACAGCCAGCGCCCGGCGTACCGGCGAGCCGTCCGTTTTCATTTGGTTCATCAGCGCATCGAGTTCACCCCGGGCACACCCGAGTTCAGCCACTGCGGCCAGGTACCTGAACGTGTTGAGCCAGTAATCGAACCGCTCCAGATTCCCGGCACCCTTGACCTGCGGACGCAGCGTTTCGAGTTCTTTCACGAACGCAAACCGGGGCTGAATCTCCTGCCACGGCCGCTTCTCAACCTGAAGGCCGCCGGGCCCCTTGACCCACAGCGCCACGTCCGGCATGTTCACGCCGTCGATCCGCTTGAAAATCGCCCCGGCTGCCTCCGCGACACCTTCGCCGAAATTCGCGTTCGCAAAATCCAGATAGAAATCCGTCACCGGCATCGCGCGTTCCCGCGGTGCGGACACACGGTCCTCCGCGACGCGGTCGGCCTCATAACCCGACACGGCGCCGCCGCCGCAATTGATGCGGCGCACGTAGGCCTCTCCAGCCAGTTGGTTTGCACCGGCCG
Organism: Kiritimatiellia bacterium; assembly: GCA_017999015.1. GTDB lineage: Bacteria > Verrucomicrobiota > Kiritimatiellia > RFP12 > UBA1067 > DUPH01. Next base: position 2,136 of record JAGOBZ010000441.1, on the reverse strand, counting down.
TCTTGCCCGTGATGACGATGTCTGCAAGACAGGGCTGCCCCGCGATAGGATCAAAGTCCAAACGCAAAACGCTGTCTTCGACGGCGATCTCCTCAAAAGAAAGGTCTGCGGCACGGTTTGCTCCGGCCTTATCGAAAAGGTCAAGTCTCTCAACGACCGTTCTATGTTGTATCTGGACGGCGAACACCCGCTTGCCGGCTTCGCGGTACAGCGGCTCGTTGAATTTGAGCGTGACCGTATACTTCCCGTTCGGGACATCGATCAGGTAGGCGGACATGCCGCAGCGCATCGTCTTGTAAACCGTCGGCAGATCCGCGCCAGCCTCTGGCTCCGGAAAGCTCTCCGCTGTGCCGCCGAGCGCGCCGAACACCTCTTTCACGGGCGGCAGCGGCGAGCGGTCGTAATCAGAGGGCAGCCACGGCTGATCCCACGCGGCGGAGGCGAGCGCGGACACATTGGGCGCCATCTGCTTGACGCGCCAGTGGATGCCCAGCAGACCGGTGCACCCGAGCCGCAGCGCGTCCGCCGCGTCCCAACGCATGCGCCCGACCCAGAGCTGCGGAGCGATGAGGTCGGAGTCGTTCTCCAGCCACGGTATCACCCATTTCGGACGCCCGGTGATGTTGGCGAAGTACGGCTCGTCCGCGATATGACCGACCCTGCGGTTGATGCAACTCATGGGCACGTTTTTCGGCAGCATCCTGTCGAGCGCGGCGCGGTCTTGCTGCGGCCCGAGCACCCACCCGCATGTGGCAAGCGTAAACGGGTTGCCGAGTTTACCGAGAGCGGACAGCGCCGCCCGGATGTCGGTTTCCGTCGCTTCCAGTTCTTGCTTTTTGTTGCCGTGCCACGTCCAGTTCTCCGGCGTCCACAGCCAATAGTAGTCCACGGGGTAGCGGGCGGTGATGCGGCGGAACAGGCCTTCATAAAGTTCGGCGACCACGGCGGGATCTTTAGGATCTTTGCCCTGCGCCTTGAGCCGCTCCTGAACGAGCCGGGGAACCGTCAGCGGGGTTTCGGTCCCGATGCAGGTCTTGACGCCCAGGCGACGCGCTTCGGCCGTCACGGCGCCCATCAAGACGGCCACGCCTTCGAAATCCTGCACGTCGGGACCGAAGTCGTCCGTCTCGAACACGCTCGCGGCTCCCGCGCTGAAGTCGGAGGTTTTCATTCCGGCGTAACCCCACATGCCGTCGCGTCCGGTGCGGGCCCACTGCGCAGGATAGGTGAACGTCGCGCGGCCGTCCGGGTCGAGGTCGGACGGCTGCCCGATCCAGACCAGCGGCTCAGGCCCGTATCTGCCTTCGGGATAACAGTGCAGCCCGATGAAGTTCATCCGCATTTTCGCGAGCTGGGCCAGGTAGGCGAAATAGTCGTCGCGGTTCCACCAGTCCGGCCCTTCCGGAAAATCGTGAAACGGCTGGATACCCCGAATGCTGAACAGCGGCTTGCCGGTCTCGTCCACCTGCGGCAACTTCGTCAGCCGGTTGTCGGGAACGACATCGCCGTGGAGATAAAAACGCACGCCCAGTTTCTCCGCGTAGCGGTAGGCGCCGTAGAGCACGCCGAGCGGATCGCCGCCGGTGACGCGCGTGACCGCACCCTCGGTCTTCAGCTTGTAGTTCTCCGCCCCGAGAGACGGGTCCACCGACAGCGTGATCGCCGGACCGTCGGCCGCCGCAGCCACGGCGGGCAGCGTCCCCGTGCGGAGATAGACGTAGCGCACGATCTCTTTCGCGGCGAGCCGCACCTGCGGCGCGGCATCGGGTGGACAGACCACCGTCGTTTCCGCGTATCCGCAGAACGCGATTCCCATGGCGGCCAGAACGGTCATCGCAAATGATCGCACATCAGTCACTCGATTGTCCACTTTCGCACCTTATTCCAAGTTGTCCGGTTCTCAGCTAGTGTCTGAATTTTAACCCGAAATTCCTCTTTGTTGAATATCCGTCACGCGAAAAAACATATCCAGTCGCGCAAACCGTTCTGCGCCCCCTCGCACTGCAGAGACAGGGGGCGAAGACTATGCATGGCCCCCGCTCAGCGCGTCGTTGAGGTCCCATGGCGAGCGGAATGATACGCCGCTGTATCGCCGTTTTCAGAAAACGGCAGGGAGGCTGCCGTCTGCACGGTGTT
>JAGOBZ010000440.1 GCA_017999015.1 Kiritimatiellia bacterium | reverse complement strand
GCAAGGCGCGCCCCGGCGCGTTCGAGTTCGACGACCCGCGTCCCGCGCGCTGGAATCTCGAACAGGGCGTGTGGCTGCTCGGCTACTGGACGCACGACTGGTCCGACGAGGTGATCCGCGTGGCCGCGTACGACCGCGACAAGCGGGTCATCACGCTGGCCGCCCCGCACAACTACGGCATCATGGGCGGGACGTGGGGCGCGGCCAAGCGCCGCTTCTTCGCGCTGAACGCGCTGGAAGAGCTGGACGCGCCGGGCGAGTGGTATCTGGACCGCGCCGCCAGACGCCTCTATCTCTATCCGGAGGGCCCGCTCAAAGACGCCTCGATCGTCCTGGCCACCCTGACCGAGCCTTTGGTCAAGATCGAGGGGGCGCGCCATCTGTCCTTCATTGAGATGGCCTTTGAGTTCGGACACGCCTCCGGCCTCTCGCTGCAGAACGCCGAGCAGGTCGAGATCGCCGGCTGCGTGATCGCCAACTTCGCCGGCGGCGGCATTGCGGTCAGCGGCCGCGCCAACACAGTGCGCTCCTGCGACCTCTTCAATCTCGGCACCTACGGCATCCAGCTCAACGGCGGCGACCGCAAGACGCTGACGCCGGCCGGCAATCTGGCCGAGAACAATCACGTGCACCATTACGGCCTCTTCCAGCGGACTTACGCGCCCGGCATCGGCGCGCAGGGCTGCGGCCAGCTTGTGCGCAACAACTGCATTCATGACGCCCCGCACAACGCGGTTCTCTACGGCGGCAACGAGCACCGCTTCGAACGCAACGAGATCTACCGCGTCGTCATGGAGACCGGCGACGCCGGCGCCTTCTACACCGGACGCGACTGGACCAGCCAGGGCAACATCCTGCGCCACAACTTCATCCACAACCTCGGCGGCGGCGACGACAAGCACGTGAACACGATGGGCATTTATCTGGACGACTGCGACTGCGGCGACACGCTGGAGGGCAATGTCTTTTACCGCGCGGGTCGGGCGCTGATGATCGGCGGCGGACGCGACAACCCGGTCCTCAACAACCTGGTGGTGGATTGCCCGATCGGCCTGCACATCGATTCGCGCGGCATGACCTGGAAGCATTGGAACAACACCAACGACCCGAGCTGGTGCCTGGACGCCAAGGCCCGGGCTTTCAACTACACCCAGCCGCCGTGGAGCGTGCGCTACCCGCGCCTGGCCGCTATCATGAACGACTCGCCGCGCGAGCCGCTGCACAATCCGATACGCCGCAACGTGTTCGTCGACTGCACGCGCAAGGTGTGTGATTTCGACGGCAACGTCAAGAAGCTGCTCGACAAGTTTGAGATCGCCGACAACCTGGCGGTGAACACCTCGGGCGCGACCAACGGGATCGCGACGGCCGAGGGGATCAAGGGCTTCGCGCATCTGGCGGGCACGGCCGACAAGCCGGTTGAGCTCGGGTTTGCCGACCGCGCGGCCGGCGATCTCGCGCTGCGCCGCGGCGCGCGCCTGCTGAAAGAGCTGCCGGCCTTCGAGCCGATCCCGTTCGACAAGATCGGGCTCTACAAAGACACGTACCGCCGCCGCCTGCCCGCCCGCTGAAGCGGCGCACGTTGAAAGACAGTAAGGCATGGTAAGAACACCTACACACCTGTGCGCTGCGATGTGTCTCGCCGTGTGCGTCTTGCTGGGCGGTCGCGCGACTGGCGACGTGACCATCGCGGAACTGCTGGCGGACAACGAGAACGGCATCCGCGACGAGGACGGCGACCGCCAGGACTGGATCGAACTCTACAACGACGGCGACGCGGCGGTCGCGCTCGACGGCTGGTGGCTGACCGACAAGGCCAGCAACAAAACCCAGTGGCGCATGCCGGCCGTGTCGATCCCGGCGCGGGGGCGGCTGCTGGTGTGGGCGTCGGGCAAGAACCGCGCGGACCCGCTCCAGCCGCTCCATACCTCTTTCAGTCTCTCCAAGGGCGGGGAATACCTCGGCCTCTACCGCCCCGATCCCGGCACGGGCCTGCCGCTGCTGGTCGATGATTACGCGCCGGGCTTCCCCGCCCTGCCGCCCGATGTCTCGTACGGGCGGACATCCGGGGCCGTCGCGCTGAACAGGATCTCAGCGGGCGAGACCGGACGTTACCGCGTGCTGACTGCCGCCCAGGGCAACACGTTCTACTGGGGCACGGACTACGCGGCCGGCCATCTGGGGCACGGCCAGCCCGGCGGCTGGAATGTGAGTCCGGACTTCGACGACGCCTTGTGGACGCTTGCGGCAACCGGCATCGGCTATGACACGGCCGGCGTCATCACGGCGTGGGTCGGCGCGACGCCCTCCGGCAACTGCCAAACCGCACTGCGTAACGTCAATACCTCGCTCTGTTTTCGGCGAACCTTCCTCGTGCCAGAGCCGTCGCGCGTGATCGCCCTTACGCTGCGTATGAAATACGAGGACGGCTTCGTCGCCTTCTTCAACGGCACCGAGGTGGCGCGCGCCAACTGCACCAACGCGATGGCCTACAACACCAAGGCAAACGCCGCCCTGAACGAGGCGATCGTGAACAGTTGGACGGAGTACGCGATTTCGACCAACCTGCTGGTTGCGGGCGAAAACCTTTTGGCGGTCCAGGGGCTGAACGTGACGTTGGGCAGCTCCGATTTTCTGCTGCTGCCAGAACTTGTCGCCACGGAGCTGATGGACCGCTCCGATCCGCTCTACTACAGCGAGCCCACGCCGGGCGAGGCCAACGGCGCGGGCTCAACGGGCCCGCTCCTGTTCGGCGCGACGCCCGAATATCCGGCGGTGCCGCGCCCGCTGGGCAACGCCGCCAGCCCGCCGCTGACCGTGACGCTGCGCGTGCTGCCGACGCGCAATCCGCTGGACAGCGTCCACGTCTACCACCGCACGATGTGGGACGCCGAGTCGGCGGCGGTCGCGCTGCGCGATGACGGCGTCGCGCCGGACGCGGCGGCGGGCGACGGCGTCTATTCCGCCAGTCTGTCGACCGACGGCGTCGCGACCGGACAGATGTTCCGCTGGCGCTTCGAGGCGCGCGACACGGCGGGGGCGGTCGCCAAGCTGCCAACCTATCTTGACCCGCTCGACGCGCCGCAGTACTTCGGCACGGTGGCGCTGAACGCCTCGACCGACACCAGCCAGCTTCCGGTGCTGGAGTGGTTTGTTGCGGGGGTCCCTGCAAACGGCCCTGATGACCGGTACAAGCTGTACAGAGG
>JAGOBZ010000439.1 GCA_017999015.1 Kiritimatiellia bacterium | reverse complement strand
CTCGTAGGTCGTGTTGACCCGGTTGCCGGGCACGCAGTCCAGCACCCACATTTTAAAGCTGCGGCCCGCGCTGTAGTTGGCGTCGGTGTTCCAGCTCTGTCCGAAGGGCAGGTCGTTGGCGAGCCGGTAGTCGAGCGCGCCGCGCTGATGCTCCTGCAAAAGTTCGCCCAGCCGGTGCTGCGCCGCCGCGTTCTCGCTGTCTTTGGTGTAGACCTGGTACAGCCACTCGTTGTAGGTGCCGCGGATCCAAGGGCAGTGGATGTCGAGCACGATCTCCAGCTTTCCCTGCGCGTGCGTCGTGATCCAGTTGGTGATCGCCGCGCACTCGGGATGCAGAAACTCGGTGTAGTCGCGGTTGTGGTCGTGCGGCCTGCGGTTCTTGCCCTGATCCCCCTCCTCGACGCCGTCCTTGTCGACGAACGGCACCACCATGACCTCCACGTTGTCGCGCAGCCAGGCACCGAGTTCGGTCTCGGCCAGCACGGCGTCCAGAATACCCTCCAGCACATAACTTCCCATCATCTCCGCCGCATGGTGGCGCGCCGAGAGCCAGACGCGGTACTTGGGCAGACGGGTGATGCAGCCGACGCGCGCCTTTTCCACCGCGCGGCCGTGCGGCGAGGTGCAGAGCGTGCCGGTTTCGATGAACGCGCGGCTCGCCGCGTGCCGGGCCAGGAACGCCTCCCAGTCGCGTTGCGTGTAGACCATGCCCATCGCGAACCAGACCTCCCGCGCGTCCGGCGGGAAGGTGTAGGTGAAGGTGCGCGGGGTGAAGCTGTCTGCCGCGTAGCGCCATGTCCGGCCCTGGTCGAGCGAGACGCACGGCCCGCGCGTGCAGACCGGATCGCCGTTGGTGAAGCGGAAAGTCAGGGTGCGGCCGGCGGCGCCGCAGGCGCGGAACGCCCAGTAGAACCACCAGCCCGCCGTGTCGCGCACTTCATTCTGCAAATAGACCGTGTCGCCCTCCATGCTCTCCAGCACGATGTTGCCGGCCGGCAGATTCTTGTCGATCACGACCCGCGGCGTCTCCGCCTGAAGCCGGCTGGAGCTGAGCAGGACCGCGTCGTCAGCCTGCGGCAAGCGGTTCACCGCGGTGTCCGCGCCGGTCAGCCACTTATCCGGATTGTCCCGACCGTATCCGTCCACCGTACGGGACCACAGCGCGTCGCCGGTCGCGTTCAGCCCCAGCGCCGCCGCTATCGCCGCCACAAGCCGCATCCTTCTCATTCAACTCCCCTCAGCCGCTCACGACCATTTTCGCAAGCCGCTCCGGCGTGAGCCCGTGATCCTGCATCAGTTGCTGCAAGGAGCCCTGACCCACAAATTCATCCGGCCAGCCGCAGGCGCGGACCGGCGCGTCAAACCCGCCCGCCGCGAGCGCCTCGCGCACGGCCGCGCCGAATCCGCCGGCGACCGCCCCGTTCTCCAGCGTCACGAAGCGCGCACCCTGGCGCGCCTGCGCCCAGAGGCGCTCGGTGTCTAGCGGCTTGATGAAGCGCGCGTTGACAACCCCGCACCGCACGCCGGCCGCGCGCAGCAAGCCGGCGGTCTCGCAGGCCAACGGCAGCATGTCGCCCAGCGCCCAGAGCCAGACCGCCGAGCCGCCGGCGCCCTCGGGTTCCACGACGGTTTCCGCCACGCCGATCGGCAACGGCGCAATGTCAGGCCCGAGATCCACCGCCGGCCCCGGCTCGCGCGGATACCGGATGGCGACCGGCCCGTCGTGCGCCAGCGCGGTCTTCATCATGGCCGCCAGTTCGCGGGCGTCCTTGGGCTGCATCATGGTGAGATGCGGCAGACAGCGCAGCATCGCGATGTCGTAGATGCCGTGGTGCGTGGGGCCGTCGCTGCCGACCACGCCGGCGCGGTCGACGCAGAAGATCACCGGGAGGCGCTGCAGGCAGACGTCGTGCATCACGCAATCCACCGCGCGCTGCAAGAAGGTGGAGTAGACCGCGAAGACCGGCCGGTAGCCGGACGCCGCCAGCCCCGCCGCAAAGACGACCGCATGCGATTCGCAGATGCCGACGTCGAAAAAGCGCGCGGGATGCCGCGCCGCAAAGGGTTCGAGCCCCGTGCCGCCGCACATGGCCGCCGTGATCGCCATCACGCGCGGATCGCTGTCGGCCAGCGCCGCCAGCGTCTCACCGAAGACCTGGGAGTACCCGCGCCGCCTTTCAGGCGGGCGCCGGGCCTCCAGCTCAAACGCGCCGACGCCGTGCCAATCGCAGGGACTGCGCTCCGCGGGTTTGAAGCCGTGCCCTTTCTGCGTGGCGATGTGGATCAAGACCGAGCGCTTGTCGTCTCGCGCCGTGCAGAGGGCGTTCTCCAGCGCGTTGAAATCGTGGCCGTCGATCGGCCCCACATAGCGGATGCCGAACTCCTCGAAGAAGGCGTTGCGCAGCCACAGGCTCTTGACCGCCTGTTCGAGGCGGTGATAGACGCGCCGCAGCGGCGTCATGTGCAGCCGGTGGCCGGCCGCCTCGGCCGCCGCCTTGATGCGGTTGTAGCGCACGTCGGCCAGCATGCGCCCGAGCCGGCGCGACAGCGCCCCTACGTTCTCCGAGATCGACATCTCGTTGTCGTTGAGGATGACGATGACCTTGGTGTCGGCATCGTCCAGGCTGTTGAGCGCCTCCAGCGTGATGCCGTTGGTCAGCGAGCCGTCGCCCACCACGGCCACGACATGCTGCCTGCCGCCGTCGCGGTCGCGCGCGACCGCCATGCCCAGCGCGGCGGAGAGCGCCGTGCCGGCGTGGCCGCCCACAAAGGCGTCGAACGGGCTCTCCTGCGGCTTCGGGAACCCCGAAAGGCCGCCGTGCTGACGCAGGGTGGCGAAGCGGTCACGGCGCCCGGTCAGAAGCTTCCACGAATAACTCTGGTGGCCCACGTCCCACACGACCTTGTCGTCGGGCGGCGCGAAGACACGCAGCAGCGCGATCGTGAGTTCGACCGTGCCGAGATTCGAGGCCAGGTGGCCGCCCGTCTTGCTGACGGTATCGAGGATCACCGTGCGCAGTTCTTCGGCCAGCGCCGGCAACGCTTCGGTCGGCAACGTCCGGAGGTCGGACGGCGCTTGGATATGTTGCAGATATTCAGACATGTCAGGATCTTCAGGGTTTCTGCGCACCGAGCGGGGCCCGTCGCTTCATGATCTGAAGCGTCGTGCAGTTCTGCCCGAAATCGGGCACCTCCTGCACGCCGTCG
>JAGOBZ010000438.1 GCA_017999015.1 Kiritimatiellia bacterium | reverse complement strand
GCGGCAGCCCCTCCGCAGAAAACGTCATCGGGCGCTGGCCCGAGACTGCGACCGTGTACTGGATCGGGCTGCCCGGCCGCACGCCGAAAACCGTGGCGCCGTTGAAACGCGGCGCCGGCCCGGGCCGCGGCGTCACAATATTCGGTGTCAGATCTGGAAACGCTCCCGACGCTTCCGTCCCCAACGCCGTACCATTCAGGCACAACAGACCAAACACCCCCGCCATACAGATCATCGCGCGACTTTTCATGTTTCTCCCTTTCTTACCCTGTACCCTGATTAGTCCACACACACTGGCACACCCACGGCAAGCCCGGCCCTTTTCGCCGCCGTCCCTGCAAGCAGATACGAATGGGGCGGCAACACAACACCTTCTTTCACCGTACGCTGCTCATCTGTCCTTTTTGCATCAAGCGTACCTTTCAAAGTCCCTTCGCCATCGGAAACGGAAGCTCCTTCTGCCGCCAGACGCGTAGATAGTCAACGACGGGAATCCAAATCATTGTGCGCATATCCACACCTTTTCGTTTTACCCATTCACCCGATGCCGAGGCCACGCAAGTATTCGGCACTGGCCTGAAGATCTGCAAGCGAATCGGGAAAAGAAACCGGCTTGACGACCAGCCATTCGGTGCCGTTGCGCCTCAGCGCGCCGATAATCCGCGGCCAGTCGGCTCGGTCGGATTTCGCCCCGACACCGCATTCACCCGGCCGTGTCCCCGCCTCTTCGAGCGCGGGCATGACGTGAACCGTCGGATTGCGCTGCGGATAGCGGTCGAGCCAGTAAACGGGATCGCCTCCACCGAGGACGCAGTTGCCGCAATCGAGTTCCTGCATCACGAGCGGGGAAAAGCGCGGCACCGCGGTAACCTGGCGAAGCGACCCGTTTTTCGGCGAAGGTTCCCAAAGCCATTCCCAGACACTCTTGCCGTCCAACTTCATCCGGAACTCGTGGTCGTGATTGTGATAGGCGACAGCGATGCCTTCGCGCGCGCATACTTCCGCCGCATGGTTGATCACGTTGATCAAAAGCTGCCAGTCGTTCGCATTCTCCTCGCTGCCCTTGTACCAAGCGATGTTGATGCGGCGACACCCGCACGCTTTGCAGAAGCGGATCGTCTCCGCAAGCTGCGGCTCGGAGATGTTGTGCGGATAAAGCTGCAAGGCGAGAAGTTCGAGTCCTGCGCCATCGCAAATCGTTTTCAACTCATTCGCGCTGCGCCCATAGAAGCGTCCAGTCTCTACGCCTTCGTATCCCATCGCTTTCGCCGCCTTGAGCGTGCCGGCGAAGTCTTTCTCGCAAAGGTCACGGACGGCGAACACCTGGAAACCGAGTCGAAGCCCGGGACGTGCCCCCCCGGATATGGATACGGCGGGTCCCGCGGCGGCAAATCGGGGCATCAGCGCGGCCGTGCCCATCCCGGCGATAAACGTTCTTCTGTTCATTTTCTCACCTTGAACCTCGCCACCTGCGGACAAACCACCGCCTTCGAGCCAATTCCATTAAATGCGATTGCGCCATGACACGCATAACCCATCCTTCACAGCGTGTCCGCCACCGCTTTCGCCCAGATCAGCGACGGCCGCTCCTTGACAGCCCGGCTGAACAACTCTTTGGCTTCCGAGGGCTTCCCTTCCGCCAACGCGGCCAAGCCGCGCAGGTAGAGCGCTTGGGCCGTCCGGTGCCCGACGCGCTCCGCCGGCGTGTTCGAACCGCCGAACTTGGCGTACGCATCGATCACCCGGGGGAGCGGCTTTTCGAGTGCGGCGATGCCCTTCCTGATCTCCTCAAGCTGCGCGGCGGTCTCGCCTGCCTTGCCCAGCTCGGTGAGCGCGCGGAGCCGGTAGTAGTTCATCTCGCCCGGCACCACCCAACCCTTGAGCGCGTTCTCGAGTTCGGCCTTGTAACCGGCGTTGTCGCCCTGCGCCTTGCGGCACTGCGCCAGAAAGTAGCGTACCTTGGGTTCCATGCCGGCGTCTCCCGGACGGCCCGCCTGCAGGTTTTCGGGATACGTGAGCGCCGTCTCAAAATCCTTCTGCGCGGCACCGAAATCCTTTGCGGCCATCTTATTCAGGCCTCGCAACAGCAAGGCGTCCACGAACGGCGCAAGAAGACCTTCGCCGCCCTCCCACACATGGAAGCGGCGCGAGGTCAGGATTTTGAGCGACTCGTCGTAGTCCCCCGCCTCATTGAAGAGATACGCCATACGCAGAATGCAGGCGTCATACTTCTCCGCTGTCGCGCGATACGTCTGCATCGAGGCGAGTCGCTCGGCGGTGCCGACACCGAGTTTCTCGGCGAGCTTGTCCATCTCCTCGAGAGCGCGGAAGTTGCCGGGGTCTGCGGCGAGCGCGCGCAGGTAATAGTCGTACGCCTCACGCGAAGGCACACCTGACGGTACGCCCGTGTTTGTGAAATAGGTGCCGGGATGCGCGAGGCCAAAACCGAGATTGCGGAGCGCGAGGGCGTGCTTCGGATACAGCGAGACGGCCTTCTTCCAACTGGCGAGCGCCGTCTCCTTGAGATCCCAATTCCACTCCACGTTGCCGAGGTAATACCACGTGTTGGCGAGTTCGGGGCTAAACGTCGCGGCGTGTTTCAAGACCGCATACTCCTCTCGGCGATTCGGAAAACAATAGTCCGTGGACTGCGCGGCAGCGGCCGCATAAAGTTTTCTTGCCTCGTCGGTGTCACCCTTCATCGCGGCGGCATAACCGGCGAAGTAGGCGAAAAGCGGGCACCGGTACGACTCGCACGCGGCCACGGTGTCCTTCAGGAGGACCTGGCCCTCCGTCGCGTAGGGCTTTTCGTCTGCGGCCATGTCATCCGCCTGCCTGCACAGTTCGGCCACTTCATCCCAGGCGCCGATGCCCCAGTAGTCGCACACGGTTTCGAGCAGTTGCTGCGCCTTGAGGCCGCGGTTACGCCCCGCGTTCAGCACAGCATGCTTCCCGCCTTGCTTGAGGAACGCCTGCTCGGCGACGCCCCAGGAATCGAGCGCGTCGCAGTCGAACGCCGCGCTCAGGGCGTCTGCCGCCGTCCGCGGGCAGCCGAGTTTACGGAGAACATACGCCCTCAGGACATGGAGCTTGGCCGACTTTGTATCGCGTTCAAGCGCCTCGTCCGCACGGGCGAGGGCTTCTTCCCAATCGCCCTTCAAACAGGCGAGCCGGGCGAGTTCAACGTAAGCCGGGCGGGCGAGCGTCGCACGCCAGGTG
>JAGOBZ010000437.1 GCA_017999015.1 Kiritimatiellia bacterium | reverse complement strand
CCATGCCTTGGCCTGTCAGTCTCCACGCTGAGAAACTCACCGACTGGAGAGCCGGATGCGGGAGATCCGCCCGTCCGGTTCGGCGGGGGGAGCGGGGCAACTCAATGCCCCGTTCCTACCCCGATCGCCTCAAAAAATGGCGGCCCCCCAAAGCTATTATCCGCCTGTCACTTCTACGGCCCCTGGCGGTGTGGCTGAGGTCTTCATAGGCCCTTCACCGTCGGCAGCATGGCTTGCGGGCACCGAACCACGAATCATGATCGTAGAGGGGATTGAGAACTTTGCGCTTCCGGGGGCGATCCGGCTTCGGTCGCTCGGACTTCGGACCATTTGGTCCAAACGGAGAGGGCGGCATGGTCGTCGCCTCGTGGTAGAACCGAAGCGCTCTGATCAGCCACGGCACCTTTGTTTCAGGGATACTTAATGATCGGCGGTGAAAACCGCAGACAGGTAGGTAGGAATAGGCGAAACGAAGCGAAACGCCTGCTGCGTGGGCGATTTGTTGTAGTTTCATAGGGGAAACCGATCAGTTGCCGTCGTTGAGCCACGCGAGGACGGTCTCCAAACCGGCCAGCGCGTCTTCACAGCCCAGGAAGTCCAGCGGGAGAGGCAGAGCTGGAGAGCGACCTGCCTGCGGCTGATGCCTGCGCACAAGAAATAGGAGATACGGCCTGGCGTTTCCGAAATGCGCATCCAACGTGGGCGGCATGCCGAGGTGCCGTCGAAGATACGGCGTGATTGTCTCTGGATCGGAAGGGAGTGAAGTGCGATCTAGGAGCGCGAGGTGTTCTCCGGAAGCGAGAAAACGCCGCCAGATTCCCGGTGAGCGAGGATTGAGTGGCCGTGGTTCAACAAATGGCCACTGATTGCGGAGTTGGAGTTCGGTGCGCAGGTGAACCAAGCGCGCCTTTAGTATTGCGTGAGGCATGATGAGAACGGCTTATGTTGTACACAGGGAACGCCGTAATTTCCTGTGCGGTGATGTCCCGGGTTGGGCACATCGAAAAATCGCAGCGTGAACCGCATGCTTGCTCTTTGGAGGGAGCTACGAGCGCGTGTTATAATATGCTTCGAGTTTTTCGGCAGATTTAGAATGCTGTAGAGTGTTGATTGATAGGTGCATGATCGAGAATTCGCCTTGCATGCAGGTCTGAAAATGGCGCAATTAATTGCACCATGAATAAGCGCACGATCCTAAGCGGTGAACTGGAAGAGCTGCGCCGGCGTCTGGAGCGGGCGAGCTACCGCGGAGACTTTCGTGCCGAAAAAAGAATCCGGGCGGTGATCGCCCACCTCGGTAATGGTGAATCTTTGTCCTACGTGGCCAGCACGCAGCAGGTGTCACGGCGCGCTTTGTGTGGCTGGCTTTTGCGCTATCGCTTGGGCGGAGCGACGGCGTTGGAGACGCATACGCCGCGAGGAAGGAAAACTCGTCTGACTGAGGAAGTGATCGCTGGGCTGAAGGTGGAGATCCATCGCGGATCCATCGTGAGAGAAAAACACGCCTTGGAGTGGTTCCGGAAGCAATGTGGCCAAGAGGTGAAAAGGGCCATCGCGCGGTATTGGTATGAACGTTGCGCCTCTCTGGCTTTGCTGAATAAAAAACGGCAGACTCGTCGCCGTCTTGGCCGAGGCTCCAAATAGGGGCGGGCTGAAAATGCCTCCGTAAGTCGCTGGTGTTCTATTGACGCGATCCCGGCATAGCGAAAGAGCGGTGGCTGGCGTGCCCGTGGGTTAGCCCGCCGGCTTGGTTCTTGTTTCGCGGCGCTCTGTCGTCTGAATGGCCTGCCGATTCATGAAGAAGACACTCCCCGAACTGCTCGCGCCTGCCGGTAACTGGCTCAACCTCGCTGCGGCGTTGGATGCGGGGGCCGATGCCGTCTACTTCGGCGTGGCCGGGTTTAACATGCGCGCCGGGGCGAAAAACTTTTCCGTGCGCGAGCTGCCCAAGGTCGTCGAGCGGTGCCATGCGCGCGGCGTGCGCGCCTACCTGACGGCCAACACGCTCATCTACGAGGCGGAGCTGCGCCGGGTGCGCGCGCTGTTGACCGCCGCGCACAAGGCCGGGGTCGATGGGGTGATCGCCTCCGACTGGGCCGTGATTTCGCTGGCGCGCGAGCTGGGGCTGGAGGTCCACGCCTCCACGCAGATGTCGGTGGGCAACTCGGCGGCCATCGTGGCGCTGCACGCGCTCGGGCTGCGGCGCTTCGTGCTGGCGCGCGAGTGTTCGCTGGCCGATGTCCGTCGCATCAAGCGCGAGCTGCGCGCCCGGTTGGGGCGCCGCGCGGCCGAGGCGGTGCAGATCGAGGTGTTTGCCCACGGCGCGATGTGCGTGTCGGTCAGCGGGCGCTGTTTCCTCTCGGAGCACAGCACGGGCAAGTCGGCCAACCGCGGCGCGTGCACGCAGCCCTGCCGGCGCGAGTACGCCATCCGCAGCGACGATGCCGACCAGGAGTGGACGGTCGGCCGCGACTACGTGCTCAGCCCGAAAGATCTTTGTACGCTCCCGTTGATCGAGCAGTTGGTCGGCGCGGGCGTGGATTGTCTGAAGATCGAGGGCCGGCTGCGCAGCCCCGAGTACGTCTCGACCGTGGTGTCGGCATACCGGCGCGCGCTCGATTTCCTCGGTCGGGAGCGGGGGCGCGCGGGCTGGCGCGAGCGGCTGGCCGAGCTGAAGACCGGCCTGCTGGCCGAGGTCGCGCGCGTGTACAATCGCGGCTTTTCCACCGGGTTTTACCATGGAAAACCCATCGACGAGTGGACGCATGCCTCGGGCAACGTGGCCACGCAGCGCCGGCATTTCGTGGGGCGCGTGCTCAACTACTACCGCAAGGCCGGCGTCGCCTATGTCGAGGTGCTCGATGCCGGGTTTGCCGCCGGCGACGAGTTGATCTTCGAAGGGCCGACGACGGGATTTTTCCGGCAGGTGGCGGCGTCGCTGCGGCTGGAGGAGCAGGTGCTGGAGCGCGCCGGGGCGGGGCAGAAGATCACGCTGCCGGTCGGGCGTCAGGTGCGCGCGGGCGACAAGGTTTACCTGCTCAAGTAGCGAAATGCGTTTGCGTGCGCGGGTTCCGCGAGGGACGCCGCGCGGCGCGCAAAACTTTGGCTTGCGATACCGGACACGGTCGCCATTGCCCTTCATGGCAACAGGGGGCGCGAGCCTTGGGTTGCCACTCTCGCAACATGTCACTCTCCCCGTTTTCCAGTCAGTTGATCGCCGATG
>JAGOBZ010000436.1 GCA_017999015.1 Kiritimatiellia bacterium | reverse complement strand
GTGCTGGAGGCGCTCAACTGGGCCGCCATGGGCCAGTTCACCGACCCCACCTACGCCAAGCATCCCTTTGGCCTGCCGATCGTCTACGCTATCATCAACAACCACTACGGTTTTACCGGGCGCGTGGACGGCGAGGTCGCCGGCGTCTGCACGGTCGCGCGCCGTGCGGCCGGCTTCGCGGACAACAACATGCACGCCGAAGTGATCAACGGCATGGACATTCTCGCCTGCATGGACGCCATGCGCCGCGCGGCCGAGCTGTGCCGCAAGGGTGAAGGCCCCGTAATGCTGGAGTTCGACACCTACCGCAACTATGGCCACTCGCTCGGCGACCCGCGCAACGAGTATCGCACCAAGGAGGAAGAGGCCGAGTGGAAGGCTCTCGATCCGATCGCGAACCTCGAGCGGCAGATGCTCGAGAACGGCTGCATCACGCTCAAGAAGCTCGCCGACCTCAAGGCCAAGGTGGCCGACCGCAACGCCCGCATGGCGGCCAAGGCCGCCTGGTCGCAGGACCCCGATCCGGCCGACGTGATCAAGTACATGTACACCGACACCCGCGTGGAGACGGTGCCTGAGGCCTTCGCGTCCGTCACTCTCGAAGCCGAGCTGCCCGTCATCAAGCGCACCGAAGACAGTCAGATCACTTACAAGGACGCGATCAAGGAAGCGATGATCGAAGAGATGATGCGCGACCGCCGCGTGGTGCAGTGGGGCGAGGACATCGCCGAATACGGCGGCGCCTTCAAAGTCACCAAGGGGCTGATCGACGCCTTCGGCCGTGACCGCGTTTTCAACACGCCGATCTCAGAGGCCTGCATCTGCGGCACGGCGGTCGGCGCGGCCATGACCGGCCTGCGCCCGGTGGTCGAGCTGATGTACATGGACTTCGGCTTGATGGCCTCCGACCAGATCTCCAACCAGGCGGCCAAATGGCACTACATGTCCGGCGCCAGCATCGAGGTGCCGCTGGTCTACCGCGCCTCGGTCGGCGGCGGCAAAGGCTACGGCGGCCAGCACTCCCAGACGCTGGAATCGATGTTCGCCCATATCCCCGGGCTGTACGTCGTCTATCCGGCCACCCCCTACGACGCCAAGGGCATGCTGAAGAGCGCGATCCGCGACAACAACCCGATCCTCTTCGTCGAATCGCAGATCATGTACAACTACAAAGGCGTTGTGCCGGCTGAAGAGTACCTGATCCCATTGGGCAAGGCCGATGTCAAACGCGCCGGCGACGCGGTCTCGATCGTCACCTGGGGACCGATGCTCTACGAGGCGCTGAAAGCGGCCGACCAGCTCGCCGCGCAGGGCGTCTCCGCCGAGGTCGTCGACATCCGCTCGCTGGTGCCGCTGGACATGGAGACGATCCTCGCCTCGGTCCGCAAAACCGGCCGCTGCGTGGTCGCCAGCCACTGCGTCGGCATCGGCAGCTACACCGGCGAGATCGCGTCGCGCATCATGGCCGAGGCCTTTGACTCGCTGGACGCCCCGGTCCTGCGCGTCGGCGCCAAGGACGGCATCGCGCCGCAGGCCTATTCGCTGGAAGACGCCTTCCTGCCGCACGACCGCGACATCGTCGCCGCAGTCAAACTGCTTCTCTAATCACGGAAAACAAAACGGACCTGTTTAGAGTCGACAGGGATGGCGGGCGTGCCCGCCATCCTTTTTCGTGCATCCCTGCCACTCACCGAATACCGGCGAACATTATCGGCAGGGGGGGTGGGTTGACAGTTTTTGCAACTCGCGCCGGCGCTTGGGCGGCACGCCCAACAGGTCGGCGATCAGCGTCGCGCCGTCGGGCCTGGCCTCCAGCGTTTCACGCAGCAGGCGGAAGAGCAGTTTCTTTTCCACGGCCGTCATCACATCGAAATTGTCGGAATAGGCGCGGATCGCGAGGGCGCAACCGTCAAAGCGTCTGCGCATCGCGTGTTCGGCCTCGTCGGTCGGCTCGCCATCATACGGATAGACGCCGTCGGCGTGCCACTGCTGCACGAGTTCGGCGGTCAGAGCCTCGCGCCGATCACGGAAGTAGCGGCGCAAGATATCGCGGGCGGCATCCAGAAACGCCTTGGTCTCCGGATGCATCTCGTCCAACACCAGCAGATTCTCGCTGTGCAGTTCGGCGAACCGCGGGCTCACCAGGTAGGCTGTGAAATTGAAACTTCCACCCGGGCGCACCGCCGCGTCTGTCTCGTGCAGTGCAAAACCGTCGCTGTCGCAGAACACTACCTTGCCGCGCCCCTGCTTGGTCTTCCATTCGATGACCTGCAGGTCGGCTTTGGCGCCCTCCGAGGATTTCAGATGGTAGAGATGGTTCGCATGTTGCACGATCACAGGGTTGACCAATAAGCCTTGAAAGTAGATGCGCACATTGGGATAAGCCTTGAGGTAGAGCGCGAAGTGCGAGGCGAGCTGCTGCACAACCCAGGCGGTGTCGAGCAGCGAACCCATGGCGTGCAGGATATCGGTGACCATGACCTCCGTGCCGGTCGCCGGACCGGGCGAGGCCGCCTCATTCAGCGTAAAAAGGCCGGGATCGTCGGCCGACCCCGCCAGCACAAACGAGCGCAAACCGCCGCCGGTCTCCAGTGTAGTCCGCCACTCGACCCGGTTGCCGAGCGCGAAAGCCTTGAAACGCCCTTTGCCCTTGCTGCCGTGCAGTACGCGCCCCGAGAGCGGCGTCCGGTTCGCATCGCGCTTCCACGACCCTCCGAGATTGCCGAAATGACGGTCCGCCTCCAGCGCGTTGATGCCCTGCCCGTCGTCGGCCACCCGGACCGCGTCGATCCCGCCCAGCGTGTTCTGGATGACGTCCACTTTGACGTCAAAAGCGTCTGCATCAAGCGCGTTCCAGATCAGTTCGGTCAACGCCTGGATCGGTGACGCCGTGCATAACGAGGTGATATGGTCTTTCTGCGCCTGGACATGGATGTTTTTCACGAGCACGGCTCCTCTTCTACGTAACGTTACGGGCAAACTATAACGAAAAAACGTCCCTCTCGCCCAGTCATTTCGTCGGCGAAAGGGTAATCGGCTAGCGACCAGGGGTATGCGAGGATCGTGTGTTTCTGATGAAAGGGAGGATGGCGAGACGGGAGCGCGAGCGTCCCCGCCCGCAACAACGTGCCGTGCAATAGGTTGAGCGGTCATGACGGTCACGCAAAACCGCTTCTGGTAGGGACGCCTCGCCGAGGCGTCCGCGGCGGTCTCGGCGAGACCGCCCTACCGGG
>JAGOBZ010000435.1 GCA_017999015.1 Kiritimatiellia bacterium | reverse complement strand
GGGAGGGCTTCTGCTCTTCATAGCCGAGCTGCACCGCGCGATAGCCGTCCGTCTCAGGCGTTTTCACCTGGACGACCGGACACGGGCCAGCCTCCAACACGGTTACAGCAATCCGACGCCCCTGGTCGTCAAAGACCTGCGTCATCCCGATTTTTCTGCCTAGTATGCCTTCCATGGTGTCACCGTCCTTAGATTCGAATTGTGATGTCCACGCCAGCAGGCAGATTCAACTTCTTGAGCTCATCGACGGTTTTCGCCGTCGGGCCCACGATGTCCAACAACCGTTTGTGCGTGCGCATCTCAAACTGGTCCATGGACTTCTTGTCCACGTGGGGGCTGCGGTTGACGGTGAACCGTTCTATCCTCGTAGGCAGAGGAATCGGTCCGACAACCTGAGCCCCGGTGCCGCGGGCCGTGTCGATGATCGCGCTCACGGCCTGATCCAGCACCCTGTGATCGTACGCCTGCAAACGAATGCGTATACGCTGACTTTGCATTCTAACGTTACCTGTTCAGTAGTTGTTCTCTCACTGTCCGTGGCACGACCGCAAATTCGCCAGGTTCCATCGTATAGCTGGCGCGGCCGCGCGAGAGCGACCGGATTGCGGTTGAGTACCCGAAAAGTTCTGCCAACGGCACCTGCGCGCGCACGATCTGCATGTCTCCACGCGTCGTCATGTCGCGCACCGAACCGCGGCGGCCGTTAATATCCCCCATGATGTCGCCGACATGGTCGGCAGGCGTCACGATGTCGAGGGACATGATCGGCTCCAGCAATTCCGGCGCGGCGGCCAGAGCCGCCTCGCGGAACCCCATCACGGCCGCGGTCCTGAAAGCCACGTCTGTCGCCGTTTCCTCATCCGTGATCACGGCCTCCGTAACCGTCGCCAGCACGTCCGTCATCGGGTAACGCGCCAGCACCCCGGTCAGGATGCCGTCTGTCAATCCTTGCTCCACGCACTCGGCCAGCCGCTCGTCCGGGAGCCGGCGCCGCACGGCGGAGACGATCTCCACCGCGTGCCCGCTGCCCCGCTTCCGAGGAGCCACCTCGACCGTCACTTGGGCGTAATGCCGCTTCCCGCCCAGCTCGCGGTCGAAGAGATAGGTGCTCTTCCCTGCGGCTGTGACGGTCTCGTAATACGACACCATCGGACGGCCCGTGTTCGCTTCACACTTGAACTCGCGGCGCAGGCGGTCCACCAGGATCTCCAGGTGCAGCTCGCCCATGCCGCTCAAAATCGTTTGCCCCGTCTCCGCGTCCACGCGCACCTGGCAGGTCGGATCCTCGGCCGCCAGCAGCGCCATCGACTGCTCCAGCTTCTCTTTGTCCGCGCGTGACTTGGGCTCGATCGCCATGAACATCACCGGTTCAGGCACCGTTATGCGCTCCAGATACACCGGCTGATGTTCGGCGCAGAGGGTGTCGCCGGTCGTGGCCTCCTTGAGCCCGACGATCGCCCCGATCTCGCCCGGCCCCAGCGCCTCGACCTCGGTCTGGTCGTCCGCGAACAGCCGCACCAGCTTCAAAATCCGCTCGCGCTTGCGGCTGCGCGGATTGTAAACGTTCTGGCCCTTCTTGAGCGTGCCGGCGTAGATGCGCACGAAGAAGAGCCGCCCCACATAGGGGTCCGTCGCGATCTTGAACACCAGCCCGGTCAGCGGCGCGGCCGCGCTCTGCTCGCGCGTCACCTTGGCCTCGCTCTTGAGGTCCGTGGCCTCCACCGGCGGACGCTCGAGCGGCGACGGCAGGTACCACACCACCGCGTCCAGCAACTGCTGCACCCCTTTGTTGCGCAGCGAGGTGCCGCACAGCACCGGCACGATCTTGCCCGCGATCACCGAGCGCCGCAGCGAGGCGCGCAGCAGGTCCGCCGGCAGCTCCGGATTCTCGAAATAGGCCTCCATCAGCGTGTCGTCGGCCTCCGCCGCCTGCTCGCACAGCGCGGCGCGCGCCGCCACGGCGGCCGCCATCAGCTCGGCGGGAATCTCAAACGCGCGGATGTCACGCCCCTCGGTGCCTTCGTCATACGCCAGCGCGCGCATCTCCAAAAGGTCGATCACGCCGCTGAAGGTCTCGGCCCGGCCGATCGGCAGTTGCAGACACACCGGATTGGCGCGCAGCCGCGTGCGGATCTCGGCCACACAGGCTTCAAAATCGGCACCCATGCGGTCCATCTTGTTGATGAACGCGATTCGCGGCACATGGTAGCGGTCCGCTTGGCGCCAGACTGTTTCAGACTGGGGCTGGACGCCCCCGACGGCACAAAAAACGCCCACCGCGCCGTCTAACACGCGCAATGAGCGTTCCACTTCAATCGTAAAGTCGACATGGCCGGGCGTGTCGATCAGATTGATCTGCATGCCCTGCCAGGAGCAGGTGATGGCGGCGCTGGTGATGGTGATGCCGCGTTCGCGCTCCTGGATCATCCAGTCGGTGACAGTGTTGCCTTCGTCTACATTGCCGAGACGGTGCGTGCGCCCTGCATAAAAGAGAATGCGCTCGGTCGTCGTGGTCTTGCCCGCGTCGATGTGGGCCACGATGCCGATGTTGCGGATGTTGCAAAGCGAGTCATCGCCGCCAGCCGGCGTATTGCCGACCGCAGTCACATGACCTTTGTCTGCCTTGCTTTCCAAGACGCTCACCCTTCACCCTGACTTGTCAAAGAACAGTTGGATGTTCCCGGCAACCTGCCGGCTTATCCAGACGCGTCGCCGCGTCTTACCACGCATAGTGCGCGAAGGCCTTGTTGGCCTGCGCCATCTTGTGCGTGTCGTCGCGCTTCTTGATCACGTTACCCTGATTGTTGAAAGCCTCGATCAGCTCAGCCGCCACCGCCTTCGGCATCGGGGTGCCGCGGCGCGCGCTGGCGTACATCGACATCCAGCGCAGGGCCAGCGAGAGCTGACGCCCCGGACGGATCTCGACCGGCACCGGGTAGGTCGTGCCGCCCACGCGGCGGGATTTGACCTCCACTTTCGGCTTCATGTTCGCGATCGCGATGTCCATGACCTCGATCGGATCCTTGCCGGTCTTCTCCTTCAACTCTTCCAGCGCGCCGTAGACGATGCGCTCCGCCGTGGTCTTCTTGCCGCTCTTCATGAGCGCGCGGATCACGCGGGCCACCAGCTCGCTGTTAAACTTCGGGTCGGCGGGCTGCACCCGCTTCACTGCTCTGCGCCGTCTTGCCATGGTTTACTTCTCCGCCTTCTTCTGACGCTTCATGCCGTACTTGG
>JAGOBZ010000434.1 GCA_017999015.1 Kiritimatiellia bacterium | reverse complement strand
GGCCGATCTCGCCGAAGCCCTGCGCTTCGTGCGCCGGACGTGGGCTCAGGCGACGACTCCGGCCTCCTGACGAGGGACGGGTTTCAGGTTTCGGGTTCCAGGTTCCAGGTTCCAGGTTTCAGGTTTCGGGTTGAGTCGGACAAGTCAGACAGGTCGGACGGGTCAGACTTTCCCACCTCCCTTCTCCTTCCTCCCTACTCTCTCCCAGAAGCTCTTACAAAGAATGCTTCGAGGGCCGCGATGTTTTTTTCGGCGTCGAAGTGTGACTCCACCGTTGTTCGTGCAACTCGCGACAGCGCGTGCGCGGTGTCTCGTGCGCGAAGCAACTCGTCCAGCGCGCTGGCCATCGCATCCGGATCATCGGGCGGCACCAGACGGCCATTCACGCGGTCCGCAATGATCTCGCCGGCGGCGCCGGCCTCGGTTGTGACGATCGGCGTGCCGAGCGCCATCGCCTCGAGCAAGATGTTGGCGATGCCGTCGCGGTCGCCGTCGGCGGCGCGGCGCGACGGCAGCGCCACGGCGCGCGCGGTCATCAGACGTGCGCGGATCTCCTCCTGCGGCAGCCAGCCGGTGAAGGTGACGGCGGCGCCGAGCGATAGCCGGCGCGCGAGGGCTTGCAGGTCGCGCTCAAGCGGTCCGCTGCCGGCGATCACACAGGAGAAGCGCGTGCCGCGTCGGGCGAGAATCGCACAGGCGTGCAGCAGGGTATCGATCCCCTTTTTGGTCTCCAGCCGGCAGGCGGTGAAAAGGGTCTGGCCGTCGCGCGCGGGATCGAAGGGGAAACGCGCCAGCGGCAAACCGTGATGGATGACGCGAACTTTTTCCGACGGGATTCCGCAGGCGGTCACCGCGTTGGCCGCCTGTTGCGAGCAGGCGGTCACGGCGGCGGCGCGGCGTAAGCGCCGGTAGAGCAGCGGCGGCGGCACCGCGAAGACATCGCGCGCGTGGACGGCGCAACTCCAAGGCAGACCGGCGGCTTGCGCCGCAAGGGCGGCCAAGTCGGCGGTGATACCGGCGAACTGCGCGTGCAGCAGACAGGTGCCGTCTTGCCGCGCCGTCTGGAGCAGGGAGGCGGCCTGGGGCAGCCGACGCAACAGGCGGGCTGCGGCCATCGGTGAACGCGGCAGCTCGGCAAACAGGCGAATGCCTGCGGCGCGGAGCAGCGCCCCGCGGTCTGCGGCGGACAGCGCCTGCCGGGTGAACGGCAAAGCTTCGGGCGCACCTTTCAGCATGCGCACGGTGAGCGGCCAGCCGCGCTGCCGCAGCAGGTCCAACTCGCGCCGGATGAAGGTCTCGCTGGGCGTAGGACGGTCGAGCAGGCAGGTGATGGGGAAAGGCGGGCCGTACCGCGAAGGATCGAAGGGGTAACTTTCAACGCTCAACGTTCAACTCCCAACTCTCAGGTTATGGACGATCAGACGAGTCGGGAGTGCGGGCGCACTATGGATTGCGGCGGCTTGCCGCCGCTTTGGAAAGCGGGAGCAAGCTCCCGCACTCCACACCCGATTACTTACTCTGTGCCCTCTGTGTTCTCTGTGGTTCCATCATTTACGGCTGCGGCGGGCGCAGGTCGAGATTCGCCGGAATGGCGCGGATCGACGCACAGAGCAGATCGACGGTCTGTGCCGCGTCGTCCAGGCTGATGACTTCGACCGGACTGTGCATGTAGCGCAACGGGATGCTGAGTTGCGCGACCGCCGCACCGGAACGCGAGAGGCGCATCGCCCAGGCGCAGGTCCCGGTGCCGCGTCCGCGCACCTGGCGCTGTACGGTCAGGCCGGCGGCGGTTGCCGCATCGGTGACCAGCCGGTTCACGGCGGTGTGGTAGGTGGGCCCCACACCGACAACGGGGCCGCCGCCCAAGCGGATGTCGCCCGCGATCTTGCGGTCTTCTTTCTGAGCATCGGTGGCAAAGGTCACATCCACGCACAGGCCGATGTGCGGGTTGATGTCGTAGGCGGCGGTGATGCCGCCGACTAGACCGACTTCCTCCTGCACGCTGGCGACCATGTGCAGCGCGACCGGTAGCCGTTCGCCGGCCAGACGGCGCATGGCCTCGGTCACAATGAACGCGCCGATGCGGTTGTCAAAGCCGCGGCACGCCACGCGGTTGTTCGCGAGCGGGCGCCAGCCGGCATCGACGACTGCGGGGCTGCCGAGATCCACGAGATCTAGCGCTTCCTGGCGCGTGCGCGCGCCGATGTCGACGGCGATATCCTTGATCTCTTGCGGCGCGACCTTTTCCCGGTCTTTGGCGGACATCAGGTGGGGCGGACGCACGCCGAACACGCCGAACACGTTGCCGTGCCGGCCTTGAATCACGATGCGCTCGGCCGCGATCAGCGGCACGGTCACGCCGCCGAGCGGGCACATGTAGAGGAAACCGTCGTCATCGATGTACTGCACCATGAAGCCGATTTCATCGCAGTGGCCTTCGATCATGACCCTGAGCGGCGCGTCTGGATTGAGACAGGCGCGCAGATTGCCGTGGACGTCGATGGCGAGATGCGTAACTGCCGCTTGCTTGAGATAACGAGAGAGCAAAGCCGTGCCGTCGTGCTCGAAGCCGGTCGGGGTCGGCAGGGCCACCAGGGCTTGCAGGAGGTCAAGAGAGTGTTGATCCATTTGAATCACCTTTTGGCGTCATGAGTTGCTCCTTGTCGGCGCGGTTTCTCGGCCGATCCCAGAACCGATCTGCGAAACAGAAAACGCCGAAATATTACACCACAGGGGACGGACTTGAAAGGGTGTCTTTCAGTTTTGCATCCTTCGTGGCAAGATTTCTGGCGAAGTATGTGCGATACATGCCGGGGGAGAACGCATATTCTTTTTTGAATGCCTTGCAGAACTGAGTGGCCGAGGCGTACCCGGTGACACGTGCGATCACTTCAATCTTGTCGGTTCCCCCTTCCAGCAGGGCCGCCGCCTGCGCGAGCCGCACGGCGTCGACAAAGGCCGCCGGCGACAAGCCGGTCGTGTGTTTGAATGTCTGGCTGAAGCGCGTGCGGCTTTTTTGATAGTGGCGCGCAAGTTCGTCGACGGAAAGCGTCATGGGCAGGCGGGCGATCACCAGGTCGCGCACACCCTGCAGCAGCACCTCTTTCGCCTTGGCCGGATAACGCGAGTGCGTCATGCTTCGCTCCAGCTCAAGGACAAAGCAAAGAACGTCTTGCTCCAACATGTAGGGGTCGGGATACAGACCGTGCGCGAGCCCGTGAAGGATGTCCAGCAT
>JAGOBZ010000433.1 GCA_017999015.1 Kiritimatiellia bacterium | reverse complement strand
GGTCTCTCCACCACGCGCAAAGAGGGAAGCCTGCTTAGATCCCTCAGCGCCGGGCACTGCCCATTCCTGTGCACGCAACAAAAGTGTACTTTTGGCCGTCCGTACTTTCGCACTCAGCCGCCCCTCTTTTGTGTACACCTTCAGCGACAACACCCCTTGCACCGTTGATGCATGACCCAAGGTTGAGAACGGCCCCTGCTCGTACAAAAAACCCTCATAAGTCCCCGTATCCGGCACCTGCACCACTCCGCCGGAGGGCAGCACCGCGCCGCTGTTTGGACGCCCTGGCGTCGGCAGCGTAAACACCCTGAACGAAGTGGTGCTCCCGTCGGGATAAGCCCCGTATGAGACATCCCGCCCCAACTCGTATCCCGGCGACTCAAACATGTGAACGCGGGTCAGATCAGCGTTAAAAAGATGCACGCGCTCGCCTACCCGTGATAATCTGAACTGGCCGTGGACAATCGGCATGCGACCTCCCGGCGCATCAACCCATGCCGTATATTCAGCACCGTCGCCTTCAGCGTACACCAGCAGAAAACCTTTCGGCGGCAGCGTGTAATCCGGCAGCTTGACCCCTTGGTTCTCGTCATACGGGTTCGTATCCCCTATGGCATACCCCCTAAGATTGACAGGGGTATCTCCACGATTGTACAGCTCAATCCAATCAGAGGCCGCATACGCGCCCGGCAACATGCCGCTGTCATAACACACCTCGTTAATGACGACTTGCGCCTGTGCCAGAACGGATGCGAATACAAATACAGGGTAAAAAATACTCGTGATTCTCATTTTTTCTCCACCAGCTTTTTTAACATATCGCACCTGCCTCCGGCCCGTCAATCCGGCCTAAGACACCTTCACCAGCGGCGCGTCACGGTCGCGGCAGCGGACCTCGCCCGATACGTTCAAGCGGGATACGCGTAAACCAGGGGGCCAGCCTCCGGAACGTCTCGCTCTCCTGCAGTTTGAAACCGTTTAGGTCGGGATCGGCACTTTCCGGCAACGCTTCGGTCATGAAGGTGACACGCTGCCGGCCGGACTCGTCCTGCGGAAAGGTCTCGGCATCCTTCGCATGCACCGCACCGAACACGAGATTGTCGCGGAACGCCAGGCGAGGCACCGCCGTCTCCTTGACCGTGCCGTGCATCTGCAAAAAACGCGGGCACTGGATCGCCACGTTCTTTTCAAACACATTGTGCAGCGGCAACTTGGGTTCGTCGTCCATGACGTTCACCAGATGCGGATAACGGTCTTTCCATGGCGCCTCTTGCCAGTTGACCGCCTGCAACTTGGCCAGAAGGTCCCAGCCGTCCTTGGTTCCCTCGCCCGGTCGCGCCCGCTTCAGTCCGCGGTCGTCCAGATGCAGGGCGGCAGTGCACTCGATAAAAAGATTGTTGCGGATCGTGTTGTAGCGTCCGCCGCCGACGAACGCCGACCAGCCGGTACGGAAAAACAGATTGTCGCAGACCGTGTCGCCGCTGTCGCAGTCATCCAGATAGACACCCATGACCATCACGTTTTCCTTGAGCGGCTCATAGTCCGGAGAAAGCCCCTGCGCCTTCTGCCATGCCACCCCCGGCTGTCCGAAGTGATGGAAATAATTGAAGCGGATGACCGTCCCTTGCGACCCCCAGTCGCGTCCCGTATAGAGACCGCCGCCGTCGCCGCTCTCCATCATCGCCGAGTGGACCTCGTTGTATTCGAACACATGGTCATTGCCGCCGTACATGACCGCGATGTAGGGTGAGTCGTGGATCAGATTGTGCGCGACGCGCACGCCGACCCCGTGAAAGGCCAAACATTTTCCCTGCGTGCGCTGCAGCCGTCCGCTGTGGTGCAGATGGCAGTTCGTGACGAAATGGCCGCAGCCGGTCAACGACTTCCTGTCGCCGCCGCTGACGGTCACGCACGTTCCGCCCGTGCCGTAGACCTCACACCCGTCCAGACCGCAGCTACGTCCCCCGCTGACGCTGATGCCGTCGGTCGTGACCTGCGCCACGCGCAGCCCTTTCAGCAGCACGCTCTCGCACCCTTCGACCGAAACCGCGCGCCCGGTGCTGTAGGCGAACCGGAGTCCCTCCAGCCGGACATGGGCCGTTTTGACCACCTGGATCAACGGTTGCTTCTGCACCGCCAAAACAACATCGTTGACCGCCCCGTCCGGCGGATAGAAATAGAGCACGCGGTTTTCCCGGTCCACATACCATTCGCCGGGCGCATCGAGTTCCTCGAGCAGATTGAAGACGTAATACCGTCGCTTGGCCGTATGCCATTTGGATGAGTTGCCGATGCCGTAAGAATGGATGCCGGCCGAGGTGATCTGACGTTTGGCCGTGTCGATCGACCCGATCTTGAGTGTCTCGTTGGCCCAGTCATGACACCAGAAGCCGTTCATCCAGATCCCTTTGTCGACCCGCCAGCGCGACGGCGCATCGCCCGCATATTCAAACGTGCCGCCCTTGTAGCCGTGTTCCCATTCGCCGGTCGCTTTATCGACCGGCTTGACGCCGCGGTCAATGACCGTGACGATCTCGGTCCAGCCGGCATTCGGCCAGCGGGCCAGACGCATCGCTTTGCCGCCGCTGAAGATCTCCATCTCGCGCCAGCCGCTGAATTTGTCGGGCAAAGGTGCCAAGGCTGCAAGACCCACGCTCGCAAGATCAAACGCGACAACATGATCGCGCGCGGCTTCAGGCAGGCGTGACCGCGTCGCGGCGTCAGTCACCTTGCGGAACCCTTCCGGCGGCAGCACATAACCGCCCGTGATCATCGCCCCGCCCGCACCGGCCCGGATCACGAGCGGCGCGTCTGCCCCAGAACCGCCATCCTGCGCGTCCAGCACCACATTTTCGGAGGCCAGTGAGAAGTTGCCGGATGCCTCGATGGCCACACCCTGTTCCGGAAAAACGCCCGCTTTTTTCAGCGTGCGCACGGCGTCGCGTGCCCGCGCCAGCGAGGCAAACGGCTTGCCGGCCGAACCATCATGGCTGTCGCTGCCGTGCTGAGCATCGACATACACGGTTCGCTGCGCCCGGCCCGTCATTGCCGCGAGCACAACCAGCACACCAGCCGCCATCCCCCGAATCACCCTTTTGTCCATATCGCCCCTTTCGCTTCCGCTACCGGTCGTTCACACGCTCTTGGCCGATATTGTAAGCAAAAGGGGATACAGATGGCGAGTCGGCATTGGAGGCCCGGCTCAGATTACTTTTTGCCGGGGAAGAGCGCCTTGATCG
>JAGOBZ010000432.1 GCA_017999015.1 Kiritimatiellia bacterium | reverse complement strand
GACCGCAACAATCGGAAGGGGGGTTGGTGCGAGCCCCAGCTGATGCGATCCCAGCCGGCGAGGGCGGTGATGGCGGCCATGGCCCCGATTTTGACAAGTGCGCGCAGAGGGGGTATGGTGACAACCGGTTCGCTATACATGAAGCGTTACTCCCTGAAAACCTTATTTAAAAAGATGGGCAGGTCAATGATTCCCATCAGTTTTTTACCATTTAACACATAACATTTCGAAGCGTTGCGGCGGGTCATTTCTCCCGCCACGGATACGGCCGGAGCGTTCATCTGAACCGATGCGTACTCGTTGAGAAGAATGTCGGAAAGCCATGTGTTCTGCTCATTGTGCAGCACGCTGGTAAACGGTTCAAAATTGATGATCGGCGACAAATCGCTCATCCAGAGCAGGTAATCCGGCAGGCAGACTTTGAGCAGGGTGCCGGCGCTGACCACGCCGACCATATCGCCGTCGCGGTCGACCACCGGGATCTCGCTGAGATTCTCGCCGATGAAGCAGTCGATCGCGGTCTTGAGATTGTCGTTGTTGCGTAGGGTAATCAGCTCGTCGCGCATGATGTCGGCTGCGCACACGTATTCGGGAAGCACCATGCCGCCGCGTTCGAAAAAACGCATGACTTCTTCGGCGCTTTTAAGATGCGAGACCGCTTTCGCGGCGTTACGGTCACGCAAGATGCTGGCGAGCGAACGCAGGATCTGTAAATAGAGGCCGGGTTGGTCGCGCGGAATCAAGACCAGCAGAATCAAGTGGACAGCGGGCTTATCATCCGCGAAAGGAATGCCTTTTGCGGATGTAGCGACGCCGACGTAGGGACGCTGCAAAGCGTCGAGACGCGCATGCGGGATGGCAATCCCGTTGGCGACCACCGTGTCATTTGCGTTTTCACGCTCGATGATGGCATTGTAATACCCGTCAACCTCCATGATGCCGTGGCCGCTGGCCAGATGCATCAGCAGATGTTGAATCAACTGATTCCGGGAGATATCCTCCTGATGAATCAGAATGTCATCCGCGCTGAAAAACGAAGTCAACGCGAGACTGCTTTTCGTGGGCGCCACTTTTTTTCGCATGCTTAAACCGTTCCGGTTGCCTGATTCAGAATCGCAGCCACTTATCAGGCAATTCGTCCTTTTTTTCACGACACACAGAGTATAGCGGAAGCAGGCGACAGGTTCAACCTCAACCGCGCCAGAACGGGAGCTTAAAACTTGCCTGTGCCTCAAGACTTGTCGGGGGGCGGGAAGGTGAAATCGA
This sequence comes from Kiritimatiellia bacterium, assembly GCA_017999015.1. Lineage (GTDB taxonomy): Bacteria > Verrucomicrobiota > Kiritimatiellia > RFP12 > UBA1067 > DUPH01. Next base: position 1,982 of record JAGOBZ010000432.1, on the reverse strand, counting down.
AGCGTTTGACGTTTTGTGTGTCGGGATCCACGAGCAGCAGAATGCGCGAGACATAGGGCGGCGCGCCTTGGACCTCCCAATAGGTGTCCCCGTCCTGCGAGATCTCCTTGACAATGGCAGGATCGGGCAATGCGAGCGTGAACTTGTCCCTAGTCATTTGAACCGCCTCCCGCAACGGGATCGGCTCCTGCGGCATGAACTGCATCTCTTTGATTTTTCCATTTTTTCCAGACTTGGTGAGATAGCAGTCCGCCCCTATGAATTGCCAGCCGTACATCGAGAGCGCATCGCGCAGGAGAAAGGCGAGCATCTTGTCATCGCGGTCGTTGTTGGTGAGTCTCGTGTACGTGTGGAGGATGAGGCGGCGGACCTTCTTGTAACCCTCCATTTTGTTGGTCTCAAGCTGCGTGGCTTTCGCGAATGATTCGGTCTTGGCCGCCTTCTCGGGATTTGTGCGCGCATCAATCCAGAGCAGGTCATTCGGTGACAGCTTGGCGCGTGTGGTGGCGATGATGGAACCGTTGGGCCGTTTAATGAATATTTTGCCCGCTTCCTCTCTGACAAAGGCGCCTTCAACGACGTTGCCATTGACCGATGTCCACGCCCTCACCGGCGCATCGGGCAAGGCTTGCGCAAGTTGGTTTTCTTGCGCGGCAACGACGAGATACACGCCTGCTACGAGCACGATCACGACGGGGGCGTGACGTAACGGGGCCTTGTCATAAAGAGATGTCATGGTCTTTCTCATAATCAGATAATCATACCGATGAACGGACTCGACCGTCAATCCTCAGACCGTCGCGATGGGAGTCGTTTGAAATCGGGTTGCTGGGGGGAGGCATTTTGGCGCATAATGAAAGCCATAAAGAGGAGGATGGAACGATGCCGTTGTATGTTCATTTCGGCGCGGGAAACATCGGTCGCGCACTCGCGGGGCCGATCTTTAGCCGGGCCGGTTATCAGGTGCTTTTTGTGGATGCAGTGCCGGAGATCGTGCGCGCGCTACACGAGCGGCGCGCATACCGCGTGGTCGTCAAGGACGTCCTGCCGCCGGGGACACCCGACACCTTCGAGGTCAACGGCGTGGACGGCATCGATGTGCGCGATCATGAAGCACTCAAAGCGGCCGTTGCGCGTGCCGACCTGATCGGCACGGGGGTAGGCGCGGCGCATCTGCCGGGCGTGTTGGCCGCGATCGCGGCAGGGCTTCCGGAACGCGCGGGCCGCCCGGTTTCGTTGCTCTTTTGCGAAAACCTGCACGGACTCGCCCGTCTGGCGCGCGAAACGCTCAGCCGTGCGCTGCCCAGTGGTTTCCCGCTGGACCGGCAGGTCGGTCTGGTTGAAACCAGCATCGGCAAGATGGTGCCGCTGATGCCGCGGGAGGTGCGGAACAACGATCCGCTGGAGGTGTGGGGCGAGGCTTACAACACGATCATCGCCGATCGCGGCGGGTTTGTCGGGCCGGTTCCCGACGGTATTGACGGGCTGTTGCTGAAGAGTTGTTTCCAAGCCTACGTCGACCGCAAGCTCTACATCCACAATCTCGGGCACGCCGCCTGCGCCTATCACGGCTATTCACGTGGCCACACGCTGATCTGCGATGCGGTGTGCGATCCAGCCGTATTCGCCGAAACCCAGGCCGTGATGCAGGAATCAGCATACGCGCTGGCTCGGCGGTATCCTCAGGAACTGGACGCAGCAGGGTTGGCGGAGCATGTGACGGACCTGTTGCGGCGTTTCGGCAACCGGGCGCTAGGCGACACCGTTTACCGGGTCGGACGCGATCTGCCGCGCAAGCTGGCCCCGGGGGACCGGCTGATCGGCGGGCTGCGCCTGGTGCAGGCCGAGCAGGGAGACCTCGCGCCGGTCTGTCGCGCGATCGCCGCGGCGTTGCGGTTCGCGGCGGCTGACGAGGCGGGCCAGCCGTTCGCGCCTGACGTTGCGTTTCGCGCGCGCCTCGCGCAGGAAGGTGCGGCGGTCGT
>JAGOBZ010000431.1 GCA_017999015.1 Kiritimatiellia bacterium | reverse complement strand
GCGGCCAACAACGATACGGCGGTACCGGCAAACAGCGTGCGGATAAACAGGCGGCGTGTCGTCATAAGAAAACTCCTCGGTTCGTTAATAACGCATCTCTCAGACGGAATGACCCATACTTTTTTCCGGCATTTCCGCGAGGAACGCCGTGGCCTTGAAAGCCCCGATCACCTTGCTCACATTCACGGCGGTCAGTCTAACAGACCCATGGGTACTGTCAAGCGCCCGACGCCCGATCACCAACGGCCGTTGTGCACGAAGTCCGGATTGAAGCGCGTGCGGGGTTCGGGCGTTTCGGCCGGTCGGCCGACGGCGACTGCGGCGACCGGCAAGATCGTCTCGGGCACGCCGAACTGACGGCGGATGCCGGCCACGCGGTCTTCATTCGGGTGGACACCCAGCCAGACCGCACCGAGCCCGAGCAGATGCGCGGCAATCAGCAGGTTCTCGACCGCGGCTGAACAATCCTGCAGCAGGTAGGAGAGTTCCTGTCGATGGGCCTGCGCCGGATCGCCGCAAACCACGATGCCGAGCGCGGCCTGGCGGAGCATGTGGCCGTGCGGCAGCAGTTCGGCCAGCGCGTCGAGATCCGCGCGCTCACGCACAACCAGAAAGCGCCACGGGTCGAGCGCCATGGCGGAGGGCGCGGCCATCGCGGCCTCCAGCAGGGCGCGCAGTTCAGCGTCGCTGACGGCCGCTCCCGGACGGTAAACCCGGACGCTGCGCCGTCCAAGCAGAGGAAGAATCTTGTCATTCATGGATCGCAGTATACGCCCGTTACGCGTCCAGTGAAGCATCAAAGTCGTCGTGGGGTGTTAAAACTCCTGAATCCTAAATACTCCTTCCGCCTATTGTATCCTTTAATTTATCATGCGGTTGACAATCGAAATGCGGAACGCTATTCTGACCGCCCATGAACGCCCCCTGCCGCTTCCAAAAGAACCAAACACACCATGCAGTCCGCCGCACGCGGAGCGGGAACAAACGACGGGATAACTTTCAACGCTCAAGTTATGGACGAGGACAGGCAGGGAGCGCTTTTTGGAGTGCGGCGGCTTGCCGCCGCTTTGAAAAGCGGGCGCAAGCTCCCGCACTCCATAGCGGGTGCTATCTGGTGGGGACGCCTCGCCGAGGCGTCCGCGGCGGTCTCGGCGAGACCGCCCTACCGGGTGCGTGCCCGCGCAGACTCCTGCCCCACACATTCGCTGTCCTTCTGATGGTGTCCTCACCGTGTGCCGCCGCTGCCGAAGCGCAGGCCGCACCCGTGCCTCCGGTCGCCGACTGGGTGATCCACGTCGAGGCCGCTCCGCTTTCCCCCGTCGTGCGCCCCGGACCTTCACTGCTCAAAGATGTGCCCGGCCTGACGGTGCGCGACCAAGGCGCGGGCGGTCCGCAGGCCGATCTCTCGGTGCGCGGCAGCCCTTTCAACAGCACGGGCCTGCTGCTCAACGGCCTCACCCTGCGCAACGCCCAGACCGAGCACTGGCACGCCGACGTGCCCGCGCCGGAGGTCTGGTTCGACACACCCATGGTCCTGACCGGACTCGACCGCTTCCGCACCGCTCCGGGCCATCCGTCGGGCTCGGTCAGCCTGGACCTTGCCCCCCTCCGTGAGAGCCAGCGTGCGGTCACGGCCGGCGCGGGCAGCAAAGGCGTCCTTTTCGGCAACATGCTGGCCACCGAGGCCGGCATGCTCGAAGGCGGTGCGGCGGTCGGCGCTTCGACGTTCCTTTCGTTCGACCGCGCTGACCAGACCGACGGCGAGCGCGACAATGATCTGACGCGCACCGCAGCCGGCGCCCGCGTCGGCGCCGCGAGCGACGCCCTGCAGGGCGACCTCATCACCGCCCTCTCCTGGCGCGAATTCGGTGCGCGCGGCTTTTATGGCACCGACCCCAAATACCCTGCCGCAGAGCGTAAATCGGACGCGCTTCTCGCCGGGACGCTGCGCTTCACGGATGATCCGCTGCAGCCCTCTCGCCTCTCGGCAGCCTGGCTGCGCACCGAGGACACCTACTGGCTGGACCGCCGCAGGCACGCCTTTTTCGAGAACGACCACACCACCGATTTCCTGGCGATCCACGGCGACACACGCCGAACCTTCAACGAGAACTTCTCTGTCGACCTGCGCGCCGACGCCGACCTGGAGTCGATCCGCAGCTCGTCGCTCGGCGACCACACGCGCAGCCACGCCGCGTTCGCCGCCTTGCCGAATCTCGCCACGGGGCCCTTCACCTGGACGGCGGGCGGCTCGCTGGATCTCTTCTCCGGCGACTCGTCCGCCTGGCTGCCGGCTGTGGGCGCCGACTGGGTGCTTTCGGACGAGCACATCCTTTTCCTCTCCTACACCGAAGCCGTCCGGCAGCCTTCCTACACCGAATTGAACTACGAATCCCCCTCTTCGCTCGGCCATGCCGGCCTGAAGCGTCAGCGCACGCGCACGGCGGAGGCCGGCTGGAAAGGTCAGGCCGAGAGGCTGACGTGGCGCGCGGCCCTGTTTCATGAAAGCGGCGTGAACATTGTTGATTGGCTCAAACGCGAGCCGGGCGGACGTTGGGAAGCGGTCAATCTGGACGACATCGAGACTTGGGGAATCGCGACTGAAGCGCGTTTGGATCTTTCTGCCGACACCGGCATCGGGGCCGATCTGCTCGCTCTCGCAAAGCGGTGCGACACCGACTTCCACGCCAGCCGCTACGCGATGGATTATCCGGATGCCGAGGCGGGCTTGACTGTGCGGCACCGTTTCACGCGCGACCTGTTGCTGCGCGTCAGGCAAGGCGTCTCGAACTATGCCGGCAACCGGGCTCGCGCCCATGACGACTGGTTTCTCAACACCGGCGCCGAGATGCAGTGCCGCTTGCCTGCCGTCGAGCGCGCCACCTTCAACGCGGGTGTCAGCAACTTGCTGGACGACGACTTTCAACACTACCCCGGCCAAGAACCGGCGGGACGACGGTTCTATGCTTCCATTACTTTTTCATGGTGATGGAATGGACAGGCAGGACAAGGACAGGCAGGAATGCCTGTCCTACCTTGACCCGACACACTGTCGAGCGTAGAATGCGCCTCGGTTTGGGAGGTTACATGGAAATGCTAGAGCCCTCATGTGGAACACTCCAAGGTAGGACAGGCATTCCTGCCTGTCCCGATTCGACGTTCCAAATGTCCCATCGCCACCTGCCTCATTGGCATCTCAACGGCGCCATCTACTGGACCTGTTTCCGTCTGGCGGACGCCATTCCCCAAGAC
>JAGOBZ010000430.1 GCA_017999015.1 Kiritimatiellia bacterium | reverse complement strand
GCGTTTGTAGGCCTCGCCCCACACGCCGCAGGCCGCCGCGCGTTCGCCGGCCGGCAGGAACTTCCAGATGCTTTCCAGTAGCCTGAGATAGTCGTAGAGCGCCTGCTGTTCGGCGGAGAGACCCGGCGCCGCCCCGTATTCGAAATCGACGAAGAGCAGCGCGCCCGAGGCGCGGTCGCGCAGGATGTTCGCGAGGCTCATGTCCATGTGCGTGACCCCGGCGGCATGCAGGCGGGCGATGGCCGGCAGCGCCTCGGCCGCGAGCGCCAGGCGCGACCGTCCGCCGCGCGCGGCCTCTTGCTCCAGCGGCCGTGCGTCGCGGTAGCCGCTGATCATGCCGTGCTCGTCGCGCCACAGCGGCGGCGGCGTGAGCCCGAGCGGGGCGCCGCACGCATACGCCTGCCATTCGCGCGCCAGCTTTTCCGCAGGCGGCAGCGACACGAACGGCAGGCCCGCAGCGGCCGGCGCCGAGGGCGTGCACGCGGGATCGACGACGCGCAGGTAGCCGGCCGGACACCCCGCGCGCAGGATCTGGCAGACCACATCGCGCCCGCGCCCGCCGGCCGCGCGCCAGGTGACCGGCCCGCCGAACAGCCGCTCCGCCGCCGCCCGGTAGTCGGCCTCCAGGCGCGGTTGCGCCGCGCGCCACGCGCGCCGGCGCCGCCACCATCTTTTCAGTGCCCGCATCATGTTCCTTTTACGGTTGGCCGGCCGACGCAGCCTTCGGCGCAAGCCAGGAAGACCCCTGCAGCAGCGCCAGGACCGAGAGCGCGTGCCGGTGCAGATAGGTGCGCTCCGTGAGCGCTGCGGCGGCTTCCGCCGCGCGCGTGCGCCAAAGGCGTTTCGGTTCATCGCCCATACGCGTAGCTGCCATCAGCCACCACTCGGCGCCGAACGAGACCGTCGGCCCCGTTTCCGGCGTGAAATCGCGGCAGACCGCCTCCCAGCACATGGCGCGCGGTTCAATAAAAGCCAGGCCGTAGAGCTGCGCCAAACCTTCCGGATAGGGCTTGCCGATCTCTTCGGCATGTGTCCCGCCGGACAGCCGTGCCCAACTGTAGCGCTGCCGCTCCGGCCGCCAGAAGGTGGCCAGCGAGCGCCCGAGGCGCTCAGCCCGCTCGCGCACGTCGCGCGCTTCCGCCTCCCGTCCGGCCGCAGCAAAGAGCCGCCCGGCGGCCAGCAGGCCGGCCCGGACCTCGATGTTGTCCATCAGATACTTCACGCGATGGTCGGGCTTGGCCCAGGTCAGGCCGTCCGCAGGGTCGGTCAGGCCCGCGAGACAGGCGACCGCGCGGCGGGCGCTCTCGAGGTGCGCCGCGGCGAGCGCGCCCCCGGCTTGGCGGAAACGGTCGGCGGCCAGCAGGAACAGGGCGGCCGAGCTGTCCCAGGCGTCGACCCTGCCGGTGTCGCGATAGTCGCTGAACGTGCCCTCGAAATCATTCCAATAGCCCGCGACATTCTGATGCGCGGCGCACCAGTCGAACCAGCGTCCGGCACGCGTGCGGTCGTCTGCCGCGCCGCCCGCCTCAACGTGCGCCAGCAGGGCCAGCGCGGCGAAATGGGAGAAGTAGGGCACAATCCAGACCGGCGCACCGGGACGGCCCTGCGGGCTGACCTGCGCGAACGCGCCGTCCGGGAGCTGGCAGGCGCGGAGCTGCCGCAGGCAGCGGTCAACCGCCAGACGCGCCGTGTCCGGCGTGCCGTCGGTTCGCGCCGGTCCGGCGCCCGCGGCGCAGAGCGCCAGACAGAGAACGGCAGCTCTCATGTGGTTTTACAGACGGCTAGGCCCAGCGCAGCGTCAAGGCGCCCCACGTCAGGCCCGCGCCGAAGGCGACCAGCACCAGCACGTCGTCCTTCTTGACGCGGCCCTGTTCCAGCGCCTCGCAGAGCGCGATCGGAATCGTGGCGGCCGAGGTGTTGCCGTAGTCGGCGATGTTGAGGAAGACCTTTTCGGAGGGCAGGTCGAGGCGCTTGGCCACGGCCTCGATGATGCGGGTGTTGGCCTGATGGGCAATCAGCAGCGAAACATCGTGCGGGGTCAGCCCGGCGCGGTCAAGCGCGCACACGGCGCACTCCGACATGTTGCGCACCGCCTGCTTGAAGACTTCGTTGCCCTGCATGGTGATGTAGCGGCCAGGCACGTCGGGATTGGGGCGGATGCCGCTGTTGGCCAGCTCCAGCAGGTCGGTCAGGTTGCCGTCGCCGCCCAGCTTCGCGGAGAGCACGCCCTCCTTGTCGGCCTGGTGCGCGCTGAACACGGCGGCACCCGCGCCGTCGCCGAAAAGGATGCAGGTGTCGCGGTCCTTCCAGTTGACGATCGCGCTGTTCACCTCGGCACCGATAACCAGGACATTCTTCATCAGGCCTGACCGGATCATGCCCCAGGCGAGGCTCGCGCCGTAGACGAAACCGGTACAGGCGGCGCTGATGTCCAGCACGCCCGCGTGGACGGTCCCCAGGGCTTTCTGCACCAGGCAGGCCACCGACGGGTAGATCGTGTCAGGCGTTGAGGTCGCGACCAGGATCAGATCGATCTGGTCCGCCGTCAGGCCCGCCTGGGCCAAGGCCGCGGCGGCCGCCCGCGCGGCAAGGTCGGAGGTGTACTCGCCCGGCGCGGCGATGCGCCGCTCGCGGATGCCCACACGCTGCTGGATCCAGGCGTCGCTGGTCTCGACCATCTTCTCGAGGTCGGCGTTGGTCAGCCGTTTTTCAGGCAGCGCCTTGCCGACGCCGGCGATTTTTGCTGTCAATGTTCGTTCACTCATGCGCGTGTCCACTGGGTTTGTCTTTGATCGTAAAGGGCCAAAGTATATAATATTCCGCCATTCGCAACAATAGGGGATGCGCGGATAAAGGGGAACCCAAAATGATGAAACGGACGGGGATTGCCATGGCGGGTCTGCTGCTGGCGCAGGCCCTGCTGGCCGGGGCCGACCGCCTGGCGCGGGTCGACGCCGAGGGCGTGTTGCGCTGGACCGACACCGGCGGCGAGGTCGCGCTGCTGGGGGTCAACTACTACACGCCGTTTACCATCGACCACGCGGCGCTCAAGCGGCTGGGCCTCGACCCTCGGCAGGTCATGCGCGACGACGTGGCCCATTTCCGCCGCCTCGGCCTGGGCTGCATCCGTGTCCACTGCTTCGAGCGCCAGTTCAGCGACCGCGAGGGCAACCTGCTCGACAACGAGCACCTGGCGCTGTTGGATGAGCTGATCGATGTCTGCCGCGAGCAGGGTCTCTACACCGTGCTCACGC
>JAGOBZ010000429.1 GCA_017999015.1 Kiritimatiellia bacterium | reverse complement strand
TACTCCAGACAGACGGCGTCGGTCGAGAATTGCTGCCGGAATTCCTGCAACGTCTTCGGAAATTCGGGTCGTCCCATGCGTGAATGATCCAGAATGAGACAGCCTTAGTCAAGTGCATAAGCATTTCCCCTGTTTATAAGGACATAGGCGAATGGTCCGCATGGAAACCACGGTGTTGGGGTTGCGCTGGGGCGGGCCGATGCCCTATAATCGCGGCTCTATGCGAATTTCAGGCGGCGAGATGTGCGGCAGGAAGCTGAAGGTGCCGCCGGGCGAAAAGGTGCGGCCGACCCAGGACCGCGTGCGCGAGGCGCTCTTCTCGATGTTGATGACGGCGATCCCTGACTCCGTGTTCATCGACCTGTTCGCAGGTTCGGGCGCGGTGGGGATCGAGGCGTACAGCCGCGGCGCGCGCTGCGTGACGTGGATCGAGCAGGATCCGCGCAACGTGGCGGTGCTGAAGGAGAACGTCGCGGCGCTGATGCCGGGAGAGGGTGAGGCGGTCTGCTGCGAGGTGTCGCGTTGGCTGAAGGGTTCGGGGCGCGGGCGGCAGGCCTCCATCGTCTTCGCCGATCCGCCGTATGCGATCGGCCGCGACCAGGGTTTCGCCGAAGTGATGCGGCTGCTTCGCGAGAACCGGGTGTTGGGCGCGGACGGGCTGTTTGTCGCCGAGATGCCGGAGAGCCGGCAGCCTGAAGAGGCTGAGGGCTGGACCCTGCTGCGTGACCGGACGTATGGCCACACGCGGCTGGCGATCTACCGGATGACCGGTACGGAAAACGCTGGATGACCGGCGTTTAAACGAAAGCGAACTTATGCAAAAAATTGCGGTTTATCCCGGGACGTTCGACCCGCTGACGCTGGGGCACTTTGATCTTTTGCGGCGTAGCGCGTCCCTGTTTGACAAGGTGATTGTCGTAGTCGCCGGCGTATCGATCAAAGCGACCGGCATGTTTGACCTGCATGCGCGCATGGCCATGATCCGCGAGAGTGTGGACGAGGCCGGCATGAAAAACGTGGAGATTGACCGGCTCGACTGCCTGTTGGTCGACTACTGCCGCCGCAACCGGATCGGCGTGGTGGTGCGCGGCCTGCGCGTGTACTCTGATTTCGAATACGAGTTCCAGATGGCGCTGACCAACCGTAAACTCGATCCGGAAATCGAGACGCTCTTCATGATGCCGAACGAGAATTACAGTTACGTGACGGCCAGCACGATCCGCGAGATTGCGCGCTACGGCGGCGATACCCGCGCGTTTGTGCCGCAACCGGTTCAGGCCTATATCGAGGCGCACATGCGCCAGCATCCGGAGCAGCACATCCGGGCAGGAGGCGGCGTTGGAAACACAGGGGCGTTTGATCGTTGATGTCGCGCGCCTCGCCAAGGGCGGCGAATGGTTCCGCGGTGAGACCGCGGCCGATCTGCTGGAACTGGGCGAGAGCGAATTCGTGACGCCGGAAGGCGGCATGCGCTATGCGCTTAAGGTCGAGATCATCGGCACGGAACTGCTGGTGCGCGGCGAGGTGCGCCAGCGGCTGACCTGCGTCTGTTCGCGCTGCGCGGAGCGCTTTGAGACGGAGGTGGTCGATCCCGAGTTTGTCTGTTCGCATGAAATAAATGCGGCGACTGACTTCGTGGACTTGACCGAAGAGGTCCGGGAAGCTATCATTCTTGCCCTTCCCGGTTATCCGGTTTGCCGCGAGTCATGCCGAGGACTCTGCATGGCCTGCGGGGCGAACCTGAACGATGCCGTGTGCCGGTGCCATGAACTGGGCAAGGATAACCGGTGGGCGGCACTGGACGTGTTGAAAACAGATTTGGATGCGTCGCGCCCGAAACGCGCACGACCGAGAGAGAAGTCGAGAGAGAAGTAAGGAGAGAAGCAAATGGCCGTTCCAAAAAGGAAAAAGTCGAAAATGCGGATTCGCCAGCGCAAGGGGCACATCAAGGCGGAAGTCGCCCAGGTGCAGGTCTGCCCGAACTGCGGTGCCGCGCAGCAGACGCACCGCGTGTGCCCGTCCTGCGGCATGTACAAGGGGCGCAAGGTGCTGACGGTCGAGGCGTAAGCCGTCGTCGGTTCGGTCGGATAAGCGAACATTGCAGGGGGTTTCCGCCGACGGCGGAAACCCTTTGCGTGATTGGACAACGAACGAAGGACTGGCGATGCGGATTGCGCTTGATGTGATGGGAGGCGATCATGCGCCGCACGAAATCGTGCATGGCGCGGTCGAAGCGTCGCTCAAATTGAAGGATATCGCCTGTATTTACCTGGTCGGGAATGAAGCGGCGATACGCGGTGAACTGGCCAAATACCCCCGGGCCGACTTGAACCGCCTCAAGATCGTTCACGCGCCGGATTCGATCGGCATGGACGAATCGCCGGCCACGGCCGTGCGCAAGAAGAAGCAGTGCTCGATCAATATCTGCATGGAACTCGTCAAGGCCAAAGAGGCCGACGCGATGGTTTCAGCAGGCAACTCCGGCGCTGTTGCCGCGGCTGCGGTCTTCTGCCTGGGCCGCACAGCCGGCGTGCTCCGTCCGGCTATCGCGACCGTGTTGCCGACGCGGCAGCCCAACCGCCCGCTGCTGCTGCTCGACGCCGGCGCCAACACGGACTGTCACGAGACTTGGCTGGCGCAGTTCGCGGTGATGGGCAGCGCCTACTCACACGCGGTGCTGAAACGCACCGAGCCGGTCGTGGGGCTGCTCAGCATCGGCACGGAAGACTGCAAGGGCAACGAGATGACCAAGAAGGCCTTCCACCTGATTCAGAAAACGGATGTGAAATTCCGCGGCAACGTGGAGGGCCACGACCTGTTTCTGGGCAAGACCGATGTGGTGGTGTGTGACGGCTTCGTGGGCAATGTGGTCTTGAAAACGACCGAGAGCGTCGCCCACGCCGTGGGCTACTGGATGAAAAAAGAGTTCTTCCGCCACCCGGTGCGCATGTTCGGCGCACTGCTGCTCAAGGGTGCGCTGGAGACGCTCAAACACCGGATGGACCCCGAGATCTACGGCGGCGCGCCGTTGCTGGGCGTGCCCGGCACGGTGATCATCACCCACGGCTCCTCCACCTATCGCGCGATTTTCCACGCGATCATCGCGGGGGCCGCGGCTGCTTCGAACAATCTCACTGAAGAAATCGCGCGGCGTATCGCCGCTATGGAAGAGGCGAAAGGCCCCGTCGCCGGTTAAGAGCTTAAGGAGTTTGGCATGGACAGCATCGACACCTTGACCGCCCTTTCGCCGCTGGACGGCCGCTACGCCC
>JAGOBZ010000428.1 GCA_017999015.1 Kiritimatiellia bacterium | reverse complement strand
ATCGCCGTCGGCCAACGCCGCCATGACCATGTCTTCGATATTATCGCGGCGTGCCCGGCTATCGGAAAGCAGCGCCAGCTCGTAATGACCGCTGGCCACCAGATTGCGGGCCGCCGTGGCCTCCTCCTGCGACACGTTCAGGCGGCGGGCGACCTCTTTGAGGACAACAACTTCCTGCGGCGCAAAACGGCTGTCGACGCCGCAGATAGCGAAGACATTCGCCAAATAAGAAATCTTGTCAGCCTCACAGAGTTGCACCATGGCGCCCTACCTCACGGTCCTGTCAACCGGCTGCTGGCGCGGACGACCCCGCAGCCGACGCATCCGCCGTACTCTGCGCCGGTGCGCAGCCGGACGCCCTGCCGAGATAGTCTGGCAGTTCGAGGCCGACCTGACGCGCCAACTCGTGCATCGGCGGCAGTGCGCCCATCAGGCGCTGGCCGAGGCCGGCCAACCCGCCCTTCTCGCCGCCGCCGTCCCACACCACCACCTTCTCGATCGGCAGATCCTGAATGGCCTGCGCCTGGATCTCGGCAATCTCCTGCAGCTTCTCGATGAGCAGCAGCGAGGCGGCCTGCTGGGCGGTGTCGCACGCCTCGACCAGCGCGTGGTAACCGGCCGCCTTGCCGTCCAGAATCGCTTTCACGCCCTGGCCTTCGGCCTTCATCTTGGCGAGCGTCGCCTCGGCTTCACCCTGGGCGATCCGCACCGACTGTTCGCGCGCGGCGTCCGCCGCGATGATCACGCGCTCGCGCTCGGCGTTGGCCGGCACCACCACCTCGGCGTTGAGGCGAGACTTCTCGCGCTCGGCGCGCGCCTCTTCCGCCTTTTTCTGTGCCATTTCCTGCGCCACGCGGATGGCTCCGTCGGCATCGCGCGCTGCTGATTCGGAACGGTTACGCGCCTGCTCTTCGGCCACGCGCTGGTTGGCGAGATACTCGGCTTTCTTGGCGTTGGCGGCTGATTCCGCCTCGACCGCCTCGGTGTTCAACTGCGCCGCGCGGGCACGGCGGTTGCGGTCAGCCTCCGCCTCGCCGATCTCGGCTTCGGAATTGGCGGCCGCCACGGCGACACGCTGGTCGCGCTGGCGGGTCGCCACGCCGATCTGGCCCTTCTTCTCCTGTTCCGCCACATCGATGTTGGCTTGGTTGATCGCCTCGGCGGCGGCACGGCGGCCGAGCGCGACGATATAGCCCGAATCATCCTCGATGTCGCGGATGTTGACATTGACCAGATGCAGGCCGATTTTCTCAAGCTCGCCGGAGACCGCCTCGTTGACCTTCGAGAGAAACGCCTGCCGGTCCTGATTGATCTCTTCGATCCGCATGGTCGCGATCACCGCGCGCATCTGTCCGAGAATGATATCCTGCGCCTGGTCGCGGATCTGCTGGTCGTTGAGCCCCAGCAGACGGATCGCCGCATTCTCCATGACGCCACGTTCGGTCGAGATGGCGGCGGTCACGGTAGTGGGAACGGTCACGCGGATGTTTTCGGAAGAGAGGGCGCTCTTCAGATCGATCGGCACGACAAACGGTTCTAGATCCAAATATTCATACGCTTGGATCAGCGGCCAGACAAAAGCCGCACCGCCATGGATGCAGCGCGCCACGCCGCTGCCGGTCTTGCCGTAGATCACCAGGATTTTGTTGGAGGGGCAGCGCTTGTAGCGACGCGCGAAACCCATCAGCAGAACCAGCACCCCCACACCCAGCAGCAGGGCCAGGACGAGGCCGACCAGCCTGCCGCCGTCCCCCGCGCCGCGCGCGACCTGCGCCAAGAACCCATTGACTGCCATGCCAGACATCATCATCCTCTCTTCCTGCATTTAACCGCGCGGCCTTTCGGCGACACGCACTTCAACCCGATTCCCGAACACCACCCGTTCAACCACGACTGCCGTCCCGGCCTTCATTGCCTGTCCGTCCGCCGCGCGCGCCTTGACGTGGGTGACCACGCCGTTGACCTCAGTGCGGATCTCGCCCTCCCCGCCGGCGGGAATGTCCAGGTAGACGGTGCCCGCGCGGCCGACTGCCGTCGCGACATTCAGGGTGCCTGTCTGAGCGAGTTTCGGCAGCGCATACAGCAACAGCGCCACAACCGTCATGCCAGCCGCCCCCCACAGACTGCCCAAGCCGACCGCCGCCTGCACGCTGCGTCCGTCGGCCAGATACAGCGCGCCGCCCCAACTGAAAAGCGTGAGGAAAGTGACGATGGAACGGATGCTGAGCAGCTTGAACGCGCTCATCGTCTCCGCCGCGTCACCGCCGGCCACGTCATCAGCCGCGACGTCGCCGTCTGCCAGTCCATCGCCGCCCAACCCCCACAGGGTAGCCAGCAACTGCCAAGCGAACAGAACGCCGAAAAAGACCGACGCGCAGAAAAAGCCGCGGTTCAGCGCGGAAAGCCCGCCCCACCATGCATACATACCCGCCTCCAGTCCAAGCACCGTCGGCCCCTCATCAGAAGTGGCAATTCATGATCGGAATGCAAGGAAACTCATTGTGCTCGATAATATTGATAAGGCCGATCTGGATGCCAGCGCTCATGTCACGCACATAGTTGAACACGCCGATCTGTCCGCCATGATCCATATCGCCGCCATGATTCCAAAATCCGATCTGCCAAGCATTCTTCGCCTGGAGCGGCACCACATTCACCAGACCGATTTGCAGGCCTTTGAAGGCTCCGCCCACCACGTTCGCCGCGCCGCCGATCTGCAGCGCAAAGACATCGTCATTCACCACGTTGGCCAAACCGCCTATCTGGAACCCCGTGTAAGATCCGCCCACCACGTTCGCCAGCAAACCGGCGGACAACGTCATGCGCACGTCATCATCGACCAGGTTCACGGCGGCGGCCTGCAATCCATATGAACTGGCCGCATGCGTCACGACGCCCACATCCAGTCCAATAAAATCCTGGCAACGTCCATACGGCAGACACAGCCGCATACCCTCAACATCCCAGACGGGACGCCACCACGGCACTTCCACCGGCGTATAGACACTGAGCATCAGCGGAGTCACGCTGGCCCGCCGGCCTTCCGGGCTAGCCGCATCCCATGTGCTGCGCACAGCCTCCTGCGCATGAGCCGCAAAGACCGACAGCACCACCGCACACGCCATGACACACATACCACCCTTCATGCTACCGCCTCCATCCTGTTATCGCCGATGTTTCTTCGTTATAGGGTCCACGCCCCTACCGGCACAAAAGGCGTATCCCAAAGAAAGCATACCGGGAGCGTGCCATATTCCATATGGGCGGACAAGTAAAA
>JAGOBZ010000427.1 GCA_017999015.1 Kiritimatiellia bacterium | reverse complement strand
TGCTCGTCCAGGGCAAGCCGACGCTTGCCCCTCCCGTGTGTTTATGCCCGTCTTGGAGTTTTTTTGCGGTGGTAGGCATAACCTCTAAATGGATAAAACACCATGCACAGACACGCCTTCAAGATGAAACTCAAGCCCGGCGTCATCGCCGAGTACAAACGCCGCCACGACGAGATCTGGCCCGAGCTGGCCCAGGCGCTGCGTGCGGCCGGCATCTCCGATTACTCGATCTTTCTCGACGAGGAGAGCCTGACGCTCTTTGCGGTGCAGAAGTTGGGCGAGACGAACACCGCCGCCCGGCTGCCGCAGACCGAGCTCATGCGGAAGTGGTGGGCGTACATGGCGCCGCTGATGGAGGTGAACCCTGACAACTCCCCGGTCTGTACGGAGCTGCCGGAGATTTTCCACCTCGCATAAGGCGCATCGGGGTCAGCCCTTGTCTCTGAAGAAAGTGCTATAGTGGCGCCGTTTTCCGACGGATGCCGGAAGATGCCTGAGGGGCGTTGCAACGCCCCCCAGGCGGGCCGGCGACGGCGAGGTCAGCCCGGAACCTGCGGACTTGCGCCGCGGAGTTCGTTTTTCAGTCAGCCGCGCCGGCCCATCTGTCATAGCCCGAACAGTTGCATGTGCCGTTCCACGAGCACGCAGACAAGGAAGAGCATACATGAATGACAGGCAGGTTGTATACGTGGGAATCGACGTTTCCAAGGACTCCCTGAGCGTTGACGCGGGCGCGTTGTTCAAAGGGGACGTCCCCAACACTCCGGCAGGCATCAGGAGCCTCGTCAGGAAGATCAGGAAGCGGGCGGGCGACGGCTGCGTCCCGCACTTCTGCTTCGAGTCCACGGGGCCCTACAGCGAGTCGCTGTTCATCGAGTGCTGCGGGGCCGGCGCAGCGGCGAGCGTGCTGAACCCCGTGAAGGTCAGGCGCTACGCAGAGGCCATGTCGGAGTCCGCGAAGACCGACCCGATCGACGCGCGCGTGATCCGCCTGTTCGCGGAGGCCAGGAAACCCGGGCCGACGCCCCCGCCCAGCGCCTCTGAGATCTCGCTACGGAAGCTCGTGCTCGCGCGCGACGCGCTGACGAAATGCGTGGTGCAGCTCTCCGGGACGATGGAGGGAGCCTCAGGCGGCGACGCCGGCAGTGTCCTGAAATCCACAGTTGTCCAGTTGCGCGGGAAGATCAAGAAGCTTGACCGCCTGATCGCCGAGGCGCTGAAGGGTGACGCGCGGCTTGCGGGGCTCGCGGACGCGCTCACCGGGATAGCCGGGGTCGGCGTCCTGAGCGCGGCGAAAATAGTCGCCCTGGTGCCCGAGCTGGGGACGCTGGGACGGCGCAGGTCGGCGGCCATCGCCGGACTGGCCCCGTTCACCAGGGACAGCGGGAGATACAAAGGCAAGACATTCATCAGCGGCGGGAGGGCGGAGGTCAGGCGGGCACTGTTCATGCCGGCCACGGTGGCGATCAAGCACAACCCCGTTCTGAAGGCCGCCTATCAGAACCTCCGGAAGTCCGGAAAGGCTTACAAGGTCGCGATCACCGCCATCATGCGCAGGCTCTTCGCGCACATGGACGCGGTCGCGGCCAAATGGCTGCGGGAGACTGCGGCGGCCGCCTCTTCCGCGGCGTTAACGGCCCTGCCGTGAGGCCCCCTCTTCCCCCTCCCTTCCTCCCCCCGCACCCCCTTCTTTCTCACCCCTGGCACCCCCACTTTTTTGCGGAGCAAAAAAGCTTAATCAAGACAGTTGACTGAAAATAGCAAATAATTCTTGCCGGACACCGCCGCCGTGCTGGTCGCGATCACCGGGGCGCTTCCCCTGATGTGATGCGGCGCACAAGTACCGGCGTATACGGATCGGCACGGCTGTGCCCCTTGACTTGACGGGCCAAACAGCCGACCGCCGACCCGGAACATGGGGCGGACATCCAGCAGTATTCGCACACGCGCAAGCCGAAGTCGTCGCCGCTCACCCCCAACCGTTCGGCCAGCCGATCCCGCTCCCGGTCGTCAACGAAGATCGCCCGCCGCGCGTGACCCCGGAACATCACATAGAGCGTCTCGCCCTCTTGCTGTAGCCACAGTTTATTCGCCATACCCGGCAACTTGGCACAGGCCCCCGCCAACCTCAACCTTATTTCTCATTTTCAGTCTGACCCGGATACCACTCTAATGCCCTGCCGCCAATGTCACGCGCTCGACTCGCACCCCCATGCCGCCAACCGATTACTTTTATGCGTGTGGGTATCCAAACAAATCCGCTATGCTTTGCGCGTGATGAGCCAATCTCTGCACGCCTGTTTCAATCTTCCTACCCGCCAGGTCCCCCTGCTCTTTCTGGCGCCGATGGCCGGTTATACCAACGCTCCGATGCGCCGCCTCTGCCGTCAGCACGGCGCAGCGCTCACATATACCGAAATGACGAACGACCTCGGTCTACTGCACGGCTCCGACAAGACCTGGCATCTGCTGGAAACCTTTGAAGACGAAGGGCCGACGATTGCCCATCTCTATGGTTCCGATCCGGCGTCCCTGGCAGAAGCCGCAGCCCGCGTTGAGCAGACCGGACGTTTCGCCGGCATTGACCTCAACGCCGGCTGCCCGGTCCGCAAAATCACCGCGAACGGAGCCGGCGCCGCCTTGATTCGTGACCCCCGCCGCATCCATGCCATTCTCGCGGCGATGCGCCGAGCGATCCACTTGCCGTTGACCCTCAAGACGCGTCTCGGGCCGTGTCCAGACCGTGTCGCAATCCTTGAGATCCTTGACGCAGCCGAACAGGCAGGCGCCAACGCCCTCGCGCTGCACGGACGCTTTACGTCGCAAGGCCATGGCGGCCCCGTGCATCTCGACCTTCTTTCCGACGTGAAGCGACGTGCGTCCATCCCGATTATCGGTAACGGCGGCGTTGCGTCGTCGCACGACGCATGGCGCATGTTTCACGAGACCGGTGTGGATGCCGTCATGATCGCCCGTGCCGCGATCGGCAATCCCTGGATCTTTGAAGACACGCTGGCGGCGCTGGCTTCCGGCAACGAGCCCCCCGCCGCCGCCTTCGCCGGCGCGCGTCCGCGCCGTGACCTCTCAGTGATACGCGACGCGTTCGAGGCGCACATGGCGGCTGAAGTCGCGTTGATCGAACGCATCCGCGCACGTTACGCCCTGCCCGGCGATGCGGCGCAGACGGAGGAGAAGCTGGCCACGACTTTCCGCTGCCATCTCTTCCGCTATCTGCACGGACTCAAAGGCTCGTCCTATGTGCGCGGACACCTGCACGAAC